>NZ_JBSZCG010000157.1:0-89336 GCF_054166365.1 Corynebacterium sp. UMB8791
GTGATTACAGAAGAGGACTTCCTGCCGATCAGCCTGGTGCTGCACACCGCATACTGTGAGCGTCGCACCTGGCTCGAGGCAAACGGGGAAACTACGTTTACTCAGCAGATGCAGGCAGGCGACGTGGCTCATCAGGCGGTAGATAACGCAGCGAACTCTCGGTCGCAGCGCCTCACGTCGTATCCGCTTCGATGCGAAGCGCTCGGACTCGTTGGGAAGGCAGATGCTGTCGAGTTTCTTGACGAGCACGAGGTGGCTTTGGTGGAGCACAAAGCCACACCAGTGCGCAGGCGAGCGGTTGTGACGCCAGCGAACCGACTGCAGCTTACGTTACAGAGGGAGTGCCTGCGCGAGGCGGGCTTCTCCGTCGTTGATCAGGCGATTTACTTCACTGATCATCGGCGACGCGTGAGCGTGGAGCTCACCGAGGACGATGTGGACAACGCAGCTCGCATGGTTGCAAGGACGCGGGACATCGTTGACTCTTCGCATGCTCCGGTGCCACTTGTGAACGACGAACGCTGCGCGCGTTGCTCCCACTTTTCCGTTTGTCTGCCGGATGAATATAACGGAGGAAACCCCCGACGCAGAATCCACGCCGCGGACCCCGATGGGCAGGTGCTTCACCTCACCACACAGGGTTCTCGTGCGAGCATTCGGCGGGGCAGAGTGGTCGTCGAAAAGGAAGGAGAAAAGCTTGCCGACGCCCCGCTAGCGCGCATTCAAGGCGTAGTAGTCCACGGCAACATCGACCTATCCAGCGCGTTGCATCGAAACTTGCTCTGGAACGACGTTCCGGTTGTTTGGTGCTCATCTACCGGGCGGGTCTACGGAATGTCGCAGCCCGCCGACGGCCCTAATGGAGCAGCGCGCGTGGAGCAACACGTCCGGAGCCACAACGGGGATCTCACCATCGCGCGCGGGATGATCACAGCAAAGATCGCCAACCAAGCAACGCTGCTTCGACGCAACGGCGATGCACCCGATGCAGTGCAGTTTCTCCTGAACGAGGCAGAGCGCGCATCAACTGCGGGTGACATTCCCGAGCTCTTCGGTATTGAAGGCGACGCAGCTGCTGCGTACTTCAAGAGCTTTCCAACAATGCTCAGTAGCAAGCGCATGGAGGCACTCGAGTGGGAGTGGCCCGGAAGGCATGGCAGAGGAGCTGCCGACCCCATCAATATCTTGCTGAACTACGCCTACGGGCTGCTCCGTACGGAAGTGATCCGAGCGATCCTCACCTGCGGGTTAGACCCACACGCGGGGTTTTTGCACAGCAGTGGGCGAAACAAACCGGCGCTCGCCCTAGATCTGATGGAGGAGTTCCGTGCTCCTATCGCGGACTCGGTGGTGATCTCAATGATCAACCGCCGAGAGATTAAAGCAACGGATTTCACTTACATTCAGGACGTTGCTCGGTTACGCGACAGCGCGAGGAAGAAGGTGATCGCCGCGTTCGAACGCCGAGTGCAGACCAGTATTCAGCACCCACTGTTCGGTTATGACGTGACGTGGCGCCGAGTCATTGAGATCCAAGCCCGGATGATTCTCGGGGTGCTCACTGGTGTGCAGCCTTCCTACGTTGGAGTGACAGTCCGATGAGCAGAGACGACGCACGCAGAACGCTTATCTGCTACGACATCATCCACGATCGTCGCCGCGGCCGCGTTGCGACCACCCTGCAGGAATACGGCGATCGAGTGCAGTACAGTGTATTCATCGTGGACATCTCACCCGCCCGATTGTTGCAGCTCAAGTCCGAACTGGAACAGCTCATTGATTCGGACGAGGACTCCATCCTCTTCTGCGATCTCGGAAGAGTTGCCGAACTCAATGAGCAACGCTTCGGGTACCTTGGGAAGTCGCGGGAGGTGACCGACAACGATGTCCTAATTTTGTAGGTCATGCTTGTCCTGCGAGCGCTCCGGTGTAACGAAAACCCCAGGGTACGCTCGCAGAAGGAAACCGCATGTCAAAGGTGAGAACTCAATAGTGAAGGCAAAAGATCAACCTCAAAACTGCTATTATTCCTATTGCGCTCGGAACCTCCAGCAAACCCGCTGTATATGGCCCTATTTTTCCGGGGTCTCCGCCGCTCTTTCGGGAGCGGCCTTTCATTGAGGGGTGCCAACTCAAAACCGGGAACGTCCTCAAAAGCCGCGTCCGCCGCTCTTTCGGGAGCGGCCTTTCATTGAGGGTGCCCAACGGCAAATCATTGGCGACACGTTCTTCGAGCCGCCGCTCTTTCGGGAGCGGCCTTTCATTGAGGGGAGCTGCAAACTGCCCTGGACGCCAAGGCCAACAAGCCGCCGCTCTTTCGGGAGCGGCCTTTCATTGAGGGTGGACGCTGACGATGCTGCGATTAAGATCCGCGAACCCGCCGCTCTTTCGGGAGCGGCCTTTCATTGAGGGTCGCTGAACCCGACGAGCTGCGTGACCTATGGGCGCCCGCCGCTCTTTCGGGAGCGGCCTTTCATTGAGGGGAAGACGCATGAGCGCCGTGAGGTGGCTGTGCCCCGTCCGCCGCTCTTTCGGGAGCGGCCTTTCATTGAGGGGTGCGCGGCGGTTTCATGGAAGCGGTACGACACGCCAACCGCCGCTCTTTCGGGAGCGGCCTTTCATTGAGGGTCGAGTGGCCCCCACTGGGAGCGCGGGTAGTAGTGCACCGCCGCTCTTTCGGGAGCGGCCTTTCATTGAGGGACCACCACCACCGAGCACACCGCCGGAAGCGAAGACCGCCGCTCTTTCGGGAGCGGCCTTTCATTGAGGGTTCGATCCCGTCTTCGACTACGCCGCCGCATAAGAAGTCGCCGCTCTTTCGGGAGCGGCCTTTCATTGAGGGACGCAAACCATCAACCGACGAATCCTCAAAGTCTCTGGGTCGCCGCTCTTTCGGGAGCGGCCTTTCATTGAGGGTGCGCATCAATGGCAAGGTTGCCAGCTTCGACCTTGGCGTCGCCGCTCTTTCGGGAGCGGCCTTTCATTGAGGGACGCTTGACCACGCGCGGGGTATGCCACACCCCGTAGGGTCGCCGCTCTTTCGGGAGCGGCCTTTCATTGAGGGCCATTGCGTTCACTCCATTCGTTCAAGATGTCGATCGTCGCCGCTCTTTCGGGAGCGGCCTTTCATTGAGGGGCGTGTTGGCACGTTTGCTGATGGTGGCATCGTGTCTGGTCGCCGCTCTTTCGGGAGCGGCCTTTCATTGAGGGTTCTTCCATTTGCTGAACCCCGCGACCAGGCTAGCGGTCGCCGCTCTTTCGGGAGCGGCCTTTCATTGAGGGAGGGCGTGCTCGATGTGCTTCTCCCACGACACCCGGGGTCGCCGCTCTTTCGGGAGCGGCCTTTCATTGAGGGATCGAGGGTGACATTTACCCCAGCGAGTAGGTAGGTCGCCGCTCTTTCGGGAGCGGCCTTTCATTGAGGGTGGAAGAACGGCGTGAAAAGCGCGACCAGTTGTTCTGGGTCGCCGCTCTTTCGGGAGCGGCCTTTCATTGAGGGCCGACATTGCGCCGGAGCAGTCGCCCCAGTTGCCGAGGTCGCCGCTCTTTCGGGAGCGGCCTTTCATTGAGGGCCCTCATACGTCGACAAGACAGCGAACCTCACACTAGAGTCGCCGCTCTTTCGGGAGCGGCCTTTCATTGAGGGGTGAAGCCGCGCGCCGAGCTCGCCATCGCCGGTGGTCGCCGCTCTTTCGGGAGCGGCCTTTCATTGAGGGGAGTGGGAGGACTTGGACGCCTGGCGTTACCGCTAATGTCGCCGCTCTTTCGGGAGCGGCCTTTCATTGAGGGGCCAGAGACCACCCCGGATGGTGATGCGACGGGTGGAGTCGCCGCTCTTTCGGGAGCGGCCTTTCATTGAGGGTCCGTTGGGGGTGGGGCGCATGATGACCCCGGAGGTCGCCGCTCTTTCGGGAGCGGCCTTTCATTGAGGGGCCGAGACGGTAGCCGCCAGCGAGGCGGTACCCGCCGTCGCCGCTCTTTCGGGAGCGGCCTTTCATTGAGGGGTGAAGCCGCGCGCCGAGCTCGCCATCGCCGGTGGTCGCCGCTCTTTCGGGAGCGGCCTTTCATTGAGGGGAGTGGGAGGACTTGGACGCCTGGCGTTACCGCTAATGTCGCCGCTCTTTCGGGAGCGGCCTTTCATTGAGGGGCGAAAGCCATCGATGGGGTGTGGGATTTTTCGACGGTCGCCGCTCTTTCGGGAGCGGCCTTTCATTGAGGGTGCAAGCGTGGTGTTTCTCACTACGATCTCTGCGTAGTCGCCGCTCTTTCGGGAGCGGCCTTTCATTGAGGGATCCCGTATGTGAAGCGGGGAGTGAGCGTTTGGGCGTCGCCGCTCTTTCGGGAGCGGCCTTTCATTGAGGGGAATGGAAACTCAAACCCGGCGCAGACGAAGACATCTACGTCGCCGCTCTTTCGGGAGCGGCCTTTCATTGAGGGAGTCGACGCACCTTCTCAAGCTCGTCCGTCGGATCGTCGCCGCTCTTTCGGGAGCGGCCTTTCATTGAGGGTGCCCGCGCACGCGAAGCGATTCAGCGATAGCCGGTCGCCGCTCTTTCGGGAGCGGCCTTTCATTGAGGGGAGTGTGACGGTGCGGGGTGAGTCCCCACGTGGGGAGGTCGCCGCTCTTTCGGGAGCGGCCTTTCATTGAGGGGATTCAGTTCGATTCAGCGCCCCGGTTCACATTCAGCATGTCGCCGCTCTTTCGGGAGCGGCCTTTCATTGAGGGGAAGTCCGCGCCGTGGACCTGTTAGAGGTCTCCGTGTCGTCGCTCTTTCGAGAGCGGCCTTTCATTGAGCGAAATCCACGCTGGCCCACGAGCTGGCGCACGCGACGTCGCCGCTCTTTCGGGAGCAGCCTTTCATTGAGGAGTCGCCAAAAAGGAGGATTGCAATGCCTGACTATTCGGTCGCCGCTCTTACGGGAGCGGCCTTTCATTGAGGAGGGGGCACTCCGCCGTACTGCCGCACCGCCCCAGGTCGCCGCTCTTTCGAGAGCGGCCTTTCATTGAGGGACCGGCGCGTGGTACTGGGAGCACATGCCAGGCGGGTCGCTGCTCTTACGGGAGCGGCCTTTCATTGAGGGGACCAGATGCGCAATGGCTCCGGCCAAACCGCCGCAAGTCGCCGCTCTTTCGGAAGCGGCCTTTCATTGAGGAGTCTTGAGCTTGTCGCCGTCGACGGCCTTGAGCACGTGGTCGCCGCTCTTTCGGGAGCGGCCTTTCATTGAGGGACGAGCTCAGGGAGCGTCTGGTTGGCAAAGGTATTGGTTGCCACTCTTTCGGGAGTGGCCTTTCATTGAGGACAGGGAGATTGGGAACTTAACCCAAGCCTAGGTCGGCAGGGTCGGCACTCGGTTTTCCGGGTGCCGACCCCTTTCTCTTAGCAGTACTTCACTGCCTTAGCCTAAGCTTCAGCCCCCACCTCCCCATCGGCAGCCCCGGTCCCAGCCGCCCTACGCACCTGCAACGCGCCGACGAACCCGAGGGCGAGGAAGGCGGTGGCGGCGAGGAGGGACCAGCGGGCGGCGTCGGCCATGCCCTCGCTGAGGGCCTGCACAACGACTGCGGTTTGGTCGCCGAATGCGCTGGCTGTGCCCTCCATGCGGAGTTGGGTGATGGCGGAGCCGGCGGATTGGCGGGTGGTGGAGGAGGTGGCGTCGGCAAGGGGGCCGGTGATGCCGGCGGCCGTGAGGGTCTTGGGGAGGGTGATGGCGAGGGCCATCGAGAAGACGGAGCCGGAGACCGCGGTGCCCAGGGCTGAGCCGACTTGGCGGACGGTGCTTTGGGTGGCGGAGCCCTGGCCGGAGCGCTGTACCGGAATATCCCGGAGCACGGTGCCGGTGAGCTGCGCCGATGCCAAGCCCAGGCCGAGGCCGTAGAGGGTGAGTGGGGCGGCGATGAGCCAGCCGCTGGTGTCGGCGCCCATGATAAGGGCGAGGATGACGACGCCCACAACCTCGAGGGCGAGGCCGATCAGGACGGTGCCCGGCGCGCCGAAGCGGGCGGCGACGTGGCGGGCGGCCGCGCCGGAGAGGAACGCGCCGACGGCCATCGCGGCCAGGACCAGGCCGGCGGACATGACGGACAGGCCCAGCGCATTAATAAGGTAGAGCGGCAAGATGAAGATGATGGCGAACTCGCCGATGGCGACGGCTCCGGCGGTGATGTTGCCCCAGGAGAAGGTGGAGTAGGAGAACAGACCCAAGTCGAGGAGCGCGGAGCGTTCCACGCGTTTGCGGTGCTGCTCCCAGCGGATGAAGAGGAAGAAGGCCACGGCGGAGATCGCAAGTGCCACGGGGACGGGGGAGACCGGGGCGGTGGTGGGCCAGGTCCAGCCGAACACGGTCAGGGGCTCCTTGGGGGTCCACCAGCCAAGGTCGGGTGCCTCGATGATGGCGAAGACGAGGGTGCCGAACGCGATGGCGCTGAGCTGGGCGCCGTCGACATCGATGCCGGGGAGCTTGTCGGGGCTGCGGGTCTCGCGGACGGTGAGCACCGCGCCGATGGCGACGATCACGCCGATTGGCACGTTGACCAGGAAGATCCAGTGCCAGGACACCCACTGCGTCAGCGCACCGCCGGCCAGGGGACCGACCGCGGCCGCGCCTGAGATCACGGCGCCCCACACGCCGAAGGCGGCAGCGCGGTACTTGCCGCGGAAGACCGCGTTTACCGTCGAAAGCGTTGACGGCATGATGAGGGCCGCGCCCACGGCTTGCACTGCACGGGCGGAAATGAGGGTCGAGGCGGACGTCGAAAAGCCGGCGAGGACGCTGCCCGCGACGAACACCCCGAGGCCCGCGAGGAAGGCGCGCTTGCGGCCCCACGAGTCCGCAATCTTGCCCGTGGACAGCAACAACGCGGCGAGCAGCACCGCGTACAGGCTGTTCACCCACTGTGCCTGAGTGAGGTCCAGGCCGAGGTCAGTAATTATCGACGGCAACGCCACGCCAACGATCGTGCCGTCGAGAACGATGACCCCGAGCCCCACCGAGAGGACGGCGAGGCTGATCCAATCGCGACGCGTTGGCGTGGTGACCTCTACTTCGCTCATCACTAACGCCTTACTGATTCTGGCTCAACAGACTTGAGTGCACGACCGAGCGCCGCCATGAACAGACCCAACGCAACCGTGATCGCAATGTGGCCCAAGCCCGCGATACCTGCGATCATCGCCGTGGACTCCTTGCCCTGCACCGTGAGAATGCCGTGCCAGACCATCATGCCCGAGGTCATGAGCACGCCGACGTTGTACACCCAGAAGAACCACGTGAACAGCTTGCCGGACCGCGAAACCCGGAACAGTTTCTCCAACACCAAGAAAATCAACGACATGACGAACCCGAGCACCAGCAAGTGCGTGTGCGTCACGCCGAGCTGCGTGAACTGGCCCTCCGGGAAATCATTCGCGCGGGTGAACTCGCGGTAGAACAACCCCGCGCCCAGACCAAGCACCAAGTACAACACTGCTGCCCTGTACAACTTCTGCACCTTGCACACTCCTTCTGCAACCGCCAACACGGGCGGGAAATCCATTGACACCATCAATGGTGCTGGAGCGGGCGCAGAAAGTAATCGCGCAGCAGGTTGAACATTGCGTCAACCGAACGGTTGAGTGGGGTTAGCGCTTGAGCCCATCCACGAACTGCGCGATCATGGGCTCGCCCAGCAGGTAGGCACCGTAGAGGCCCAGCCCTGCGATGCCGATCACGATCGACAGCGTGAGCCCAAGGACCATGTCCTCCTGCTGTCGGCTCAGGGGTTCCCCGGCCTTGATCTTCGAGGACAACACCTCGAACTCGGTGGCTACTCGCTTCATCCAGGGCTGGCCGGGTGGGCGCATTCTGGTGACGGGTGCGAGGAGACCGGGGGCGTCGTCGTGAATCCCGCACGACTCGGGCTGCGTGCGCGTGTAGGAGGGAACTTCCGTGCTGGCACGGCAGGACTTCGCGGTTACGGAGGTGAGTTTCCACTCGTACCAGGGCTTACCCTGCGGAGTTTCGGTAGTGCTGGTCTGCGAGATCACGCCAACGAATGAGAGGGGGTTGCCGGAGTCATCGACGAGCCAGGCGGGCCCGCCGGAGTCGCCCTGAATGAGGGTGTCATCGGATTCGACCTTAATTACGCCGTCGCCGGCGCCCTGGATATGTCCACAGACGACCTTGCGTTGCTTCACCGAGTTGGCGCACACCTTCATGTCAGACTCCAGGGTGCCGTAATCCACGACGGCATCGCCTGAAAACACATTCTGGCCTGCGATGACATCCTCGTAGAGCCTGACGGCCATGACGTCGTCGTTTTTGAAGCGGGCGTCGATAAGCCCGGCGCGAGTGCTGTAGCCCACCGCTTGACTGTTCTTATACAGGACCTCTCCTGGGCTCTGGGTGAAGCAGTGGCGCGCGACGTACACCGTTTTCGACGCCGCATCGACGTAGCCAACCTGGCACTTCGTGATACCGACCTCAACAATGTCGCCTTGGTTCACCACGACGCCGGCGGTGTAGCGCACGGAGCTGAGGTCCGCAGCAGCGTTGGGAGCGGCGGCGCCCGCTAGCGCCAGCGTTACTGCTAGCGCTGCAGCTCCGAGTTTAGTTGCGCGTCGCACCTGCGCTCCTTTTGGGTGAAAAACAACATAGTTAAAGACATCTTAGTCTAGTCCACCGCCACGTTTCCCATGTTTCACGTGAAACACACCGGGGTTAACCCATAGACCCGGGCGCACCACAGCTGTACTATGGGGTCAATCTTTAGGATGATGAAAGGAAAATCGTGCAGGGACAGCCAACAACCGAGGAAATCTTCGCAGCTCACGAGGGCGGCAAGCTCGCCATCCAATCGCGGATGGAGGTGAACACCATGCGCGATCTTGCCATCTGCTACACGCCGGGGGTAGCGGAAGTGTGCGAGGCGATCGCGCAGGACCCCGCCCAGGCGCGCCGCTACACGGGCGCGGGGAACACCGTCGCCGTCGTCACCGACGGCACCGCGGTCCTCGGGCTCGGGGACATCGGCCCCCAAGCATCGCTGCCCGTCATGGAAGGCAAAGCCCAGCTCTTCCAGCAGTTCGCCGGGCTGAACTCCTTCCCGATCGTCCTCGACACCCAGGACGTCGACGAAATCGTCGACACCGTCGTGCGCATCGCGCCCTCCTTCGCGGCCATCAACCTCGAAGACATCGCCGCGCCACGCTGCTTCGACATCGAACGGCGCCTCGACGAACGCGTCAACATCCCCGTCATGCACGACGACCAGCACGGCACCGCCGTCGTCATCTATGCAGCACTGCGCAACGCCGCGCGCGTCCTCGACCGCACCCTCACCGACCTGCGCGTTGTCATCTCCGGCGCCGGCGCCGCGGGCATCGCATGCGTCGACATGCTTCTCGACGCCGGCATCCGCGACATCATCGTCCTCGACTCCCAAGGCCCCATCCACGCCGACCGCGCCGGCCTCACCCCCATCAAACAATCCCTCGCCGCGCGCACCAACCCCCGCAACATCCACACCACCGTCGACGACGCCCTCCGCGGCGCCGACACCTTCATCGGCCTCTCGCGCGGCCACATCACCGAAGAGCAAGTCCTCCTCATGGCCGAGGCACCAATCCTGTTTTCGCTGGCCAACCCCACCCCGGAAATCGACCCGGAAGTCGCGCGCAGGCACGGAGGGGTCGTCGCAACGGGGCGCTCAGACATGCCCAACCAGATCAACAACGTCCTCGCGTTCCCCGGCATCTTCCGCGGCGCCATCGACGCCGGCGCCACCCGCATCACCCGCCCCATGCTGCTCGCCGCCTCCGAGGCCATCGCCTCACTTATCGACGCCCCCACCGCCCACAACATCGTCCCCCAAGCACTCGACCCCCGCGTGGCACCGGCCGTCGCGAAGGCGGTCGCGGAAGCGGTGTAACAGAACAGGCCAATCAAGCAGTCCCTCCTGCAGGAACTGAACAAGCACGCCAACCTGGTGACCGGTGCCGGCGTCTACGCCAAGGACCAAGCCGTCTTCGATCCGAACGCCAACCTGGTCACCTTCCCCCTCGACGTCGCTGACACCCGCCTCGACGCCAACGGCAACGGCGTCCTCCACTTCGACGGCGAACTGAAACTGCACGGCACCGTCGCCCCCAAGGTCGACATCGACGACATCAAAATCACCATCACCGGCACCAACGCCACCATCACCGGCGATATCGAATCCGGAACGGTCATCGAACGCGAACACAACGACGTAGTCCTGGGCACCTTCCAACTCGACAACGCCATCGACCCTTCGCAGCCCAACTTTGCCGCCAAGGCCCGCCCTGTCACCTACGGCGTCGGCATCACGCCACTCGGCCTCAAAGCCGGCGACACCCCGTCCGACGCCAAGGCTGACCTCAACCTGACCTTCGGCAAGGCGGACCTAAGCCCCCGCCTCGACATCGACACCGAGGACAAGCTCAAAGCCGCAGGCATCGCCCTCGGCGTACTGGCTGCCCTCGGTGCCATCGTGGCCGTCGTAGCAGGGCCACTCAAGGACCTACTGCCGTTCGACCTGCCTGTGAAGCTGCCGTTCTAAAACAGTGGTTCACCCACCGGGTGCATCTCACCGCCACCCTGCAACGGCCACGGGAAGAACCCAACGTGGCCGTAAAACAGGGTCAGGCCGAGGAACACCCACATCATGCCGATGATGAACGTCACCGGCACAAACACCTTCCGGGCAACCGGGCTGGTCAGCACGAACGGGGAAAGCAACGCCGAAAGCCCCGTACCCACATACAAGGTAAACACCATAAACGGCTCAAGCATCGAGCCCGCCAACAAACGCGCAATCGGCTCAACCTCTGGTGGACGCCACTGACCAAAATGCATCCCGGCGATACCAAACATGATCAGGCCAAACCCACCGACCGCAGCCACATACAGAATCGGGCGGAGCGTAGCCACCCAGTCCAAATCGCGGATACCACGGTCAGCGCGATCCTCTGCGCGAAGCACGGCAACACCAACGATGAGTGTCATCACACCGTAAAATGCGGCCGGTTCACCAAACGTCACATTATCGACCGCACAACAGAACACACCCTCGATCTGTTCCAGCGGCCACGTGAGCATCATATGCACACCCGTCATCCCGAGAAACGCACCGAGGAACACGAACGCCCAGCCAAACCCAGACACTGAGCGGTCTCCGGCTTTCTGCAACGCACGCATGAACAGCGGCACCATCAGCATAATTACACCGACGACCAGCCCCATCGTCGTGTTGTACGTAATACCTTGCATCAACATGGCCCTAGCTCCTCTCCGCCAACAAGTACTGACGAATCGTCATCAACGCAATCATCGAGCAAAAGGCAATCGTCCACGTCAGCGCGCCAAGGTCCTCACCCTTCACGCCGCCCATGACCCAGAAAAACAGCCCACCGACGACCAAAAAGATCGTCAATAGCACCCAACTCGCCGTGAGAAGTTTCGACGCCCACCCCTGCGTCTGATCATCAACCGGCACCAGCTCTTTGCCTACATGCATAGTTGTCCTACTTTCACTCAAGAACTGCAGTACGCACGTACTGCTAAAAAATGAGGATATCCTAATTATGGCGTTTACCTTGGAATATTTGCTCCTTTTCCCGCGGGCTTTACAAGGGAGAAAACTTGGCTATAATAAATGTCGAGCCTCCTGCCCACGGATTCCCCCCGAGTCCGGTTGAGCACTCAACACCCCCCCATTTTCGAGTGCGAGAGCGCAGGGGGTTCACTCTTTGCGTTTTTATGTTTGAGGCCCTTGCAGGCAGGCCCCGGCCCCGCACCAAATTCCTGGATTTTCCCTAGGTGGGAAGTGGCGTTGGCAAAAGCCCAGGTCGGGGGTCGGCCAGGTGGGAATGTGGTGCGTACACAGAGGCCTCAGTGCCAAGAGACGCATGTTTGAATTCCGGCCTCCGCATTTCCGCAGTTCATAAATGTGCTAGAGGTTATCGGTTGCGTTGTTTGGCACTGGCACGCCGAGATACGACACCACATTCCTGGATTTTGGGAAGCGGCGTTGGCAAAAGCCCAGGTCGCTGAGACTGTGTGAGGGAATGTGGTGCGCACCAAGCACGGACTGACACCAAATTCCTGGATTTTGGGAAGCGGCTTTGACAAAAGCCCAGGTCGGAGGTCGGCCAGGTGGGAATGTGGTGCGTACACAGAGGCCTCAGTGCCAAGAGACGCATGTTTGAATTCCGGCCTCCACATTTCCGCAGTTCATAAATGTGCTAGAGGTTATCGGTTGCGTTGTTTGGCACTGGCACGCCGAGATACGACACCACATTCCTGGATTTTGGGAAGCGGCGTTGGCAAAAGCCCAGGTCGCTGAGACTGTGTGAGGGAATGTGGTGCGCACCAAGCACGGACTGACACCAAATTCCTGGATTTTGGGAAGTGGCGTTGGCAAAAGCCCAGGTCGGGGGTCGGCCAGGTGGGAATGTGGTGCGTACCAGAGGCCTCAGTGCCAAGAGACGCATGTTTGAATTCCGGCCTCCACATTTCCGCAGTTCATAAATGTGCTAGATGTTATAGGTTGCGTCTTCTGGCACTGGCACGCCGAGATACGACACCAAATTCCTGGATTTTGGGAAGTGGCGTCGATAAAAGCTTAGGTCGTTGAACCTGCGTGAGGGAATTTGGTGCGCGGGGAGGGGCGGGTTCGGGCATGGGGGTGTCGGTGGGTACACTGCTGGCGTAATCGCAACCCCTAAGAAGGAGTCTTTTCCTATGCGTCACCACGCCGTAGCCGCAACGTTGTTGACCGCAACACTGCTGGTCACCGGGTGCACCGCCGAAAACTCAGCAGAAAACACAGCCAAGACTGCAACAGAGACCACAGCGACCACCACCCAGGAGGACACGACCCGCCTGCTCACAGACATCGACGGCACAGACGTGCGGGTGCCGAAGCAGGTGACCCGGTTGGCGGACACGTGGGACGTCAATAATCAGTTTGTGCTGATGCTTGGTGGCGGGGACACCCTGGTGGCCACCACTGAGGAAGCGAAGCGGCTGCCATGGCTGACGAAGATCTACCCGCACGTCACGGAACTGCCGACGCCGGCCTCCGGGACGCGCCTCAACGTCGAAGAGCTGAAGGAAATCAACCCAGAAATGCTCCTAACCTCCTCGAAGGAACAGGTCGAGGCGGCACGTGCGCAGGGGATCCCGGCGGCGAGGGTCGACTTTGATGACTTTGAGCAGCTGATGAAGTCCGTGCGCATTACGGCGAACGCGCTGGGCACCGAGGAGGCCGACCAGAAGGCGACCGAGTACGTGACCTACATGGAGCGCAACCTGAAGATGGTCGCGGACCGCCTGGGCGGCATGCCGGGGGAGAAGAAGCCGAAGGTGCTGCATATCGTTGGCGGGGAGGACGTCACGCAGGCGGACGGGCCGGACTCCCTGGTGGGGGAGTGGATTGCAGCGACGGGGGCTCGCAATGTGATCGAGGAGGTTGTGGACGTCACGACCGTCACCCCGCAAGACATTGTCGACGCCGCTCCGGACTTCATCATCGTGGGCGGTATGGAGGCGCAGCTGGGCGTCGATAAGCTGGTGAATGATCCTGCACTGGCGAACGTGCCTGCGGTGAAGCAGGGCAACGTGGTGAAGAACCCGGTGGGGACGTCGAACTGGGGCCGCTACTCGGCGGAGGAAGCGCTGCAGCTGCTGTGGGCAGCGAAGCTGTTCCACCCGGAGAAGTTTGAGGACGTCGACCTGGTTGCTGAGACGCAACAATTCTACTCAACGTTCTACGGATACGAGCTGAGCACCGAGGACGCGCAGCGGATCCTGGACGGCGAGGGCCCGGCGGCTTAAAAAAATTCTAAGAAGGCAAAGAAAAACCCGGCACCTCGTGTTCTAGGTGCCGGGTCTCTGCTTCGAATTTCTCTACTTGGGACTATACGGAACCAGCTGCGAAAAGGGGAATACCCGTGAGAAAATCGGCCTAAACTTTAAAGACAGGGGACAACGAAGGTTTCTTAACTTTCTCTTAATTTCGCGCTGACCTTGGGGTATTCCAAATAGAAAAAAGTTTGAAAAACGGGGACACGTCACGCAGTTCAGCCCCGTACGGGGGGAGGATGTAACGGGGGTAGCGGGAGTGTGACTCGCGACATAGCGAGTATGGGCTTGTGATTCCAGATGGTAGGTTAAGGGAGTACCTTATCCCCACTACGGAACGTTCGGCACGTACCTGCCGATGGAGGACCACATGGCATCAGTAACTTACGACAACGCAACGCGCATCTACCCGGGTGCGACCACACCGAGTGTCGACAAACTCAACCTTGAAATCGCGGACGGGGAGTTCCTCGTCCTCGTCGGCCCGTCCGGCTCCGGTAAGTCGACCGCGCTGCGCATGCTCGCCGGTCTCGAGGACACCAACGAAGGCCACATCCGCATCGGCGACCGCGACGTCACCCACGTCAGCCCGAAGGACCGCGACATCGCGATGGTCTTCCAGAACTACGCCCTGTACCCGCACATGACCGTGCGCGAGAACATGGGCTTCGCGCTGAAGATCGCCGGCATGGACAAGGCCGAGATCGACAAGCGAGTGGAAGAGGCTGCAAAGACCCTCGACCTGACCCAGTACCTCGACCGCAAGCCGAAGGCACTGTCCGGTGGTCAGCGCCAGCGCGTGGCTATGGGCCGCGCCATCGTGCGCAAGCCACAGGTCTTCCTTATGGACGAGCCACTGTCCAACCTGGACGCGAAGCTGCGTGTGCAGACCCGTACCCAGATCGCGAACCTGCAGCGCCGCATGGGCGTAACCACGCTGTACGTCACCCACGACCAGACGGAAGCCCTCACCATGGGCGACCGCATCGCCGTCCTGAACTTCGGCGTCCTGCAGCAGGTAGGCACCCCGCGTGAGCTCTACGATCACCCGAACAACGTCTTCGTCGCAGGCTTCATCGGCTCCCCGGCCATGAACCTGTCTACCTTCGACGTCGACCTGACCGAGAAGGTGGCCAAGCTCGGCCGCGCCTCCATCCCACTTTCCGACGAGCACATCTCCCACCTCACCGTGGAAGACGACGGCCAGGTCATCCTCGGCTTCCGCCCAGAGTCCCTGCAGGTCGTCGACGAGACCGCGAAGCACTCCATCCCGGTCGAGATCGACTTCGTGGAAGAGCTCGGCTCCGACTCCTACCTGTACGGCCACCTCGCAGGCGGCGGGTGGAAGGAAGAGGGCCTCGAGGAGGAGACCTCCGGCCAGATCGTGGTGCGCACCGCGCCGCTGTCCGGCATCATGAAGGGCGACGTCGTCCACGTCCAGATCGTTGACGGTGGGCTCCACGTATTTAGCAAGGCAACCGGCCAGCGGATCTAAGGACACACATTGCGCGAGAAACTCAGCGTTGTCTCGCCCGTCTACGCACCGACGTTGCTGAAAATGCCGTGGGCGCAGCCACTCGAGGACTGGTCCTCCGACCTCCTCGCGGCGCTGCCCCGCGGCATTTCGCGACACACGGTGCGCCTCATCGAAGCCGACGGGCTAGTTTTCGCAGTCAAGGAAATCGGCGGGGAAGTCGCCTACCACGAGTACAACATGCTCCGGAGGCTCCAAGAGCTCGACGCCCCCTGCGTCGTCCCCGTGGCCGTCATCACGCACCGCGTCGACGAAAACGGAGAGGAACTCACCCCCTGCCTGGTCACAGAGCACCTGCGGTTCTCACTCCCGTACCGCGACGTGTTCTCCCGCGACATCACCGTCGACACCATCAACAAGCTAGTGCGCGCCCTGGCGGTGCTGCTGGTGCGCCTGCACCTGCTCCACTTCTACTGGGGCGACGTCTCACTGTCCAACACCCTGTTCCGCCGCGACGCCGACCAGTTCTCCGCCTACCTCGTCGACGCCGAAACCGGCGAATTCCACGACCCCATCTCCGACGGACGACGCCTCTACGACGTCGACGTCGCCCGTGTCAACATCATCGGCGAGATGATGGACCTGCAGGCAGGCGGCTACCTCAGCGAGGACGTCGACGTGATCACCCTTGGCAACGATATCGCCTCCACCTACAACGAACTGTGGGACCTGATGACAGGGGAGCTCATCGTCGAAGGTGATGCGTTCGGGGCGATCGCTGGGCGCGTCGCAAAGATTAATGAGCTGGGCTTCGACGTCGGCGAAGTCGAGATCGAACACGACGGGGAAGACACCTACCGGGTGATCATCGAGCCCGCCGTGTTCTCCACAGGCTTCTACCAGAAAAAGCTGCTGCGACTCACCGGGCTGGAGGTGCAGGACCGGCAGGCACAGCGCCTCCTCGGCGAGATGGAGGTCTACCGCGCCGTGCGCTACGGCGGCAAGCTCCCCCTCGAAGCCGTCGCGCACCGCTGGATGGTGAAGAACTACGAACCCATCGTGGAACTCATCCCGCCGCAGCTGCGCGAGAAGCTCGAACCCGCGCAGATTTTCCACGAAATCCTGGATCACCGCTGGTTCATGAGCCAAAACGACCAACGCTACGTCACCTTGGCCGAGGCGGCGCAGTCCTATTTCGATCATGTGCTGCCGGGGCATCCGGACGAAGCAATCGTCTATAAATTACCCCCGGAGATGTGACGCGGGCCATAATGTTTGCCGTGCTCCATAAATGGTCACTATGCTGAGGTAGTACCTTATAACGCGCCGTGAACCGCATCGGGTAACGCTGGCAAGGAGCACGGCTACACATGAAGGATGGCCCATGAAGAAATTCACGCGAGCTTTTGCCTCAACCGCTGTCGCAGCACTGGCAGCATCCGCCCTCGTCGCCTGTGGCGGCGGTGGCGACACCGAAGGTCCGAACGTCTACTTCCTCAACTTCAAGCCTGAGCAGGACGCGACCTACCAAGCAATCGCCGAAGAGTACACCGCAGAAACTGGCGTCCCAGTCAAGGTCGTCACCGCGGCATCCGGCAACTACGAGCAGACCCTGCGCACCGAGGTCGGCAAGTCCGACGCTCCGACGCTCTTCCAGATGAACGGCCCAACCGGCTTCAAGACCTGGAAGGACTACACCGCAGACCTGTCCGACTTCTCCCTCGCGCAGGACCTCAACGAGGACGTCACCCCGCTCACCGCGGAAGACGGCACCGTGCGCGGCATCCCGTTCGCAGTTGAAGGCTTCGGCATCATCTACAACGAGGACATCACCGATAAGTACTTCGCACTGCCAAACCCGGCAGTCGCCTCCATGGACGAAGTCAAGAACTTCGAATCCCTGAAGAAGCTCGCCGAAGACATGCAGTCGAAGAAGGACGAGCTTGGCATCGACGGCACCTTCGCCTCCACCTCCCTCACCAGCGGTGAGGACTGGCGCTGGCAGACGCACCTGGCCAACGGCCCAATGCACTACGAGTTCGAGGACCTCGGCACCACCGACGCAGAGGACGTCACCTTCAAGTACAACAAGGAGTTCAAGAACCTCTTTGACCTGTACCTGAACAACTCCACCATCGCGCCGACCCTGGCACCGTCCAAGGCAGTCTCCGACTCCATGGCAGAGTTCGCACTCGGCCAGGCAGCCTTCGTCCAGAACGGTAACTGGGCATGGTCGCAGATCGCCGACGTGAACGGCAACGTCGTGAAGGAAGACAAGATCAAGTTCCTCCCGATGTACATGGGCCTCCCAGATGAGGAGAAGACCGGCATCAACGTCGGCACCGAGAACTACCTCGCCATCAACGCCAAGGCTCCAGAAGAGGACCAGCAGGCCACCAAGGACTTCCTGAACTGGCTGTTCACCTCCGAGGCAGGCAAGAAGCACGTCATCGAGGACCTCGGCTTCATCGCGCCGTTCAAGAACTACACGGAGACCGACGTCCCGGCAGACCCACTGGCACGCCAGGTGCAGGAGGCAATCTCCAACACCGAGCTGACCACCCTGCCATGGGACTTCCAGTTCTTCCCATCCCAGCAGTTCAAGGATGACTTCGGCGGCAACCTCGCCCAGTACGCATCCGGCAACATGGAGTGGGCAGACGTCGTCGCTAAGTTCAGCGAGGACTGGAAGGCCGAAAAGGGCTCCAACTAAGCACTGAACATGTTGTAAACCAGAGCGCGGGGTGTGCGAACAGCGCACTCCGCGCTTTTTATTCCCCAGATAGGCACCACAAATGCAGCAATCACTGAAGAAATATTTCCCAATCTTCGTACTGCCGACGCTGCTTGCGTTCTTGATCGCCTTCCTTGCCCCATTCGTCATTGGTTTCCTGCTGTCATTCACCAGCTTCCACACCATCACCGACGCTACCTGGGTAGGAGTCGACAACTACGTCCAAGCGTTCCAAGCACGAGAAGGCTTCGTCCGAGCGTTCGGATTCACCGCCCTCGTTTCCATCGTTTCCATCATCACCGTCAACGTCTTCGCGTTTGCAATCGCTTGGACACTGACACGGAAACTCAAAGGCACCAACTTCTTCCGTACCGTATTCTTCATGCCGAACCTCATCGGCGGCATCGTCCTCGGCTACACATGGCAGTCCATGATCAACGCCGTGCTCGCCCAATACGGCACCACGATCGTCTCCGACTGGAAGTACGGCTACCTCGGCCTGGTCATCCTCATTAACTGGCAGCTCGTCGGCTACATGATGATCATCTACATCGCCGGCCTGCAGAACGTGCCACCAGAGCTCATCGAAGCAGCAGAACTCGACGGCGTCTCCAAGTGGGAAATGCTCCGCCACGTGACCATCCCAATGATCATGCCGTCCATCACCATCTGCCTCTTCCTGACCCTGTCCAACACCTTCAAACTCTTCGACCAGAACCTCGCGCTCACCAACGGTGCACCAGGCGGCGCAACCGAAATGGTCGCCCTGAACATTGTCAACACGATGTTCCTGCGCAACAACGTCGAGGGCGTCGGCCAAGCAAAGGCCGTCATCTTCGTCGTAGTGGTCGTCGTCATCGCAATGTTCCAGCTGCGCGCAACACGCAGCAAGGAAGTGGAGGCATAACCCATGGCAACCAAAACAAAGGCACCCGTCACCGCCTCCGAGGCGAGCGTCAGCGGCCCAGCCAAAATACTCATCTACGCGGTGCTGGTATTCCTCACCGTGGTCTTCCTCGGACCAATCGTGTTCATCTTCCTGAACTCCTTCAAACAGAAGTTCGCAATCTCCAACAACCCATTCGCCATCCCACTCGGCGACATGTGGGCCGGACTCGAAAACTACATCACCGGCGTCCAAGGTGAAGGCTTCGCGTGGGCCATCGTGTGGTCATTTACCATCACGATCCTCTCCGTCGCCTCCATCGTCTTCTTCTCCTCGATGACCGCCTACTACATCACCCGCGTGAAAACGTGGTGGACGTCCACGCTGTACTACCTGTTCGTGTTCTCCATGGTCATCCCGTTCCAGATGGTGATGTTCCCAACCGTCACCATCGCCGACCGCCTCGGCCTGGCCAACCCGCTCGGCATGGTAGTGCTCTACACCGGTTTCGGTGCAGGCCTGTCCGTCTTCATGTTCGCCGGCTTCGTCAAGTCGATCCCGCTCGAGATTGAAGAAGCAGCAACCATCGACGGCTGCAGCCCACTGCAAACGTTCTTCCGCGTCGTCCTCCCGATGCTCAAGCCAACCGCAGTGACCGTCGCCATCCTCAACGCAATGTGGGTCTGGAACGACTACCTGCTGCCATACCTCGTCATCGGCCTATCCACCCCATACCGCACCATCCCAGTGGTCATCCAGCAGTTCGTTGGGTCCCAGGGCAACCGCGACATGGGCGCAATGATGGCAATGCTCGTGCTCGCCATCGTCCCGATCATCATCTTCTACATGTCTTCCCAGAAGCACATCGTAGAAGGTGTCGCAGCTGGCGCCGTGAAGGGATAACATTCTGGCGTGAGCCTTTTCAATCCCGATTCCCGATTTATGTCCGCCTTCACCTTGATGGCGGACATTGTCATTGTCAACATGCTTTTCGTCCTATCCAGCCTGCCAATCGTGACGGGCGGCATGGCGATCCGCGCGGCGAACGTCGTCACCGGTTACATGGTCGAAGGCCGCGGCTCCCGCTACGGGCTGCACTACCTCCGCGAGTTCCGCTACGGCGGCGGCAAATTCGGCGGCGCCTCCACGCAGTGGTGGGGGATCCTCGTCGCCATCGCCCTCGGAGTCATCTACCAACAGTGGGTCATCTTCCAAGCAAGTATCGACGGCCACCTCCTCAACCTCACGCAAGGGCTCACCCTGTCCGGCATCCTCATCATCGCCGGCATCAGCGTGTGGTTCTTCGCCCTCCAGGCGCAGCTGGACCTCCAGACAACCCCAGAAGGGCAGCAAAAAGCGCCCCTGGGCGAAACCCTGGGGCGCTCCGTGATCCTCACGTTCCAGCAACTGCCACGCACCCTCGGCGCACTCCTGTGCATCGGGGCGGCGGCATCCCTGCCGCTGTGGACCTCAGTTGCCGTGTGGATCCCCGCCTACTTCTTTTTGGTGCCGGCGCTCACGCTGTTTCTTGTACAGCTGCTCGTCGCGGCACCGCTCGGGCGGGGACTCGCTAGCGACTAGGCGTCCTGCGCCTGAATCTCCTTGGCGCGTTCCATATCCTGCGTGACGATCTTGCCCTTCGCGAAACGGTTCACAATCATCGCGATCGCGCCGTCACCCGTCACGTTCGCCGCAGTGCCGAAGGAGTCAACCACAATGTAAGCGGCGATCATCAGGGAGATCATCGACTCGTCGAAGCCCAGGTTCGCCTGCAGCAGGCCAACCGCGGCCATGATCGCGCCACCAGGCACGCCCGGCGCAGCGATCATCATGATGCCAAGCAGCAGCACGAAGCCGACGACAGCGCCGCCCGAGATCGGCAGCTGCGCCATGAACACAATCGCCAGGGCGTAGAGCGTAATCTTCATCATCGAACCAGACAGGTGAATCGTCGCGCACAGCGGCACGATGAAGCCCGCCACGTTCTCGTCCACCTTGTTCTTCAGGGTGGACTGGTAGGTGACCGGAATCGTCGCCGCGGAGGACGACGTACCCAGCGCCGTGAAGTACGCCGGCAACATGTTCTTCAGCGCCGTGAACGGGTTCTGACCAGCCACCGCACCCGCGATCAAGTACTGGCCCAGCACGATCACGATCGTCATGCCGACCGAGAGCAGCAACACCACGCCGAACGCGGCCATCGTCGAACCGAAGTTCTCGTTCATAGCCAGGTTCAGGAACGTACCGAAAATGAACAACGGCAGCAGCGGAATGACGAAGCTCTGAACCACCTTCATGATCACGTCACGCAGCTCGTTGAGCACCTCGTGCATCGTGCGGGACTTCACCGTGGTCATCGCGATACCAATCACGAACGCGAGCAGCAGCGCCGACATCACCTCAAACGGTGCAGGCATCTCCACCTCGAAGAACGGCGACAGGCCGCCCTCGGAGGGGTCGTCGATATCTGTACGCAGCTGCGTACCAGCCAGCAACGTTGGGTAGAGTGCTGAAGCCACACCCCAGGCAATCAGGCCGGAAATGATCGTGGATCCGTAGGCGACCCCGGCCGTGATACCCAACCACTTACCCGCGCCCTTGCCCAGGCCCGCAATCGCGGGGGCGATCAGGGAGAAGATGAGGATTGGGACGAAGAATCCCAGGAAGTTCGAGAACAGGCCGTTGAACGTCACGAAGACGCGCGCGAGCCAGTCAGGAAAGAAAAAACTGCACAGAAAGCCGGCGACGATCGCCACGACAATCCAGAAGAGCAGCGAGCTCAACACTTTCGATTTCATTGTTGCACCTTTAATACGAGGCGATGGACAGATCCACAGGTGAAAAACCTGTGATGGTTATGCTATACGGTATGTTGCTTGCACAGAGCCCCAATGGGCCATTTTCTGACACAAGTTCCATAAATACTATCATTGGGATACTCCTTATAGTATTCACTGTGGCGCTTCTCATACCGGGCATCCTCGCGACTGCCGGGAAGCTCCCCGGCAACGGCGTCATCGGGCTGCGTGTCCCAGAAGTTCGCAAGCACGAGTCCACTTGGCGCCAGGCCCACCGCGTCACCGGCCCCTTCTGGGTGCTCGCCGCAGTCGCCTTCGCCATCGGCGCCGCCTTTGCATTTATTGCATACGGGTGGATGTGGATACTCGTGGCCGTGGCAGTCATCGCCGGGTTCGTGAGCATCTCCGTCGGCGGCAACTTCGGGGCCCGAGCCGCCGCGCTTGTCGACGCCGCCCTGGACGCCTCAGACTCAGACTCCTCAGACGAGCCCGCCGTGGACCTTGGCGCACTACGCAAGGCTGCCGGGAAGGCGGACGAACAGCAGTAGCCGTTTTATATTCACGCTGTACGCAGGGAGTTTGGTGGTTCCGCGTACAGCGTTCGATCTCTCCGCTACCTTTACACCTATGACTTTCACGACTCAGAAGAACTGGTGGTGGCTCCCGAACACGGCGAGCCGCCTCTTCTAGTACGTTCTAGAGTCCCAACAACGGCCCGCCGGCTTGTAACCACAAGCACCGCGGGCCGTTTGCTTTGGCTCACACGCCCTCGGTGTACCAACACACGAAGGACGACCATGAGCACACACACCACCCGCCGCGTGAAGTACCACGCGGACGCCGCCAGCCTCTTCGCGCATCTCGGCGGCACCACGACCCGGGACACCGTCCTGCTGGAATCCGCCGACATCACCACCCGCTCCGGTATCCAATCGGTCGCGGTGCTGCGGGCCGCGGTGCGCGTCACCTGCTCGGGCAGCCATGTACACGTCGAGCCGCTGACCTCCTTCGGGCGCACGGTGGCCGATCGCGTACGGGAGCAGCTGGGGGAGTACCACGTTGGAGAGAACGTCTACGCGTTTCCGCCTGTTGCCGCTGCTGTTGTTGCGGACGAGCGCGAGCGCCTCACCGCCACCTCCACCGTCGAGGTACTGCGCGCGCTCAGCCGCTTCGGGTTCCTCGCCGGCGGGTTCGCCTACGACTACCTCGAAACCTTCGAGGAGCTCCCGGCCGTCGCCGACGGCGCCAACACCTACCCCGACTACCAGTTCGTCCTCGCCGAAGTGCTCCTGCGCATCGATCACCAATCACAGACCGCGACGCTCAGCGGAGTTGGGATTGACGCGCTCGCCGAGCGTATCGACGCCGCTTCGCCCACACCATTACGTTCCTCGGAGGAGGCCGGCGGCACCCTGGTTGCTCGCGCCGACATCCCCGATGCCACGTTCTGCGCCGACGTGGAGCGACTCAAGGAGCACATCTACAACGGGGACATCTACCAAGTCGTGCCCGCCCGCAGCTTCATCGCCGACTGCCCGGACGCGTTCGCCGCGTACCTCCAACTGCGCGCGACTAATCCTTCGCCGTACATGTTTTACCAAAGGGGCGTCGATAAGCATGGTGACTCTTTCGAGCTGTTCGGCGCCTCGCCCGAGTCCAACCTGAAGTACACCAACGCCGACCGCGAGGTGCAGCTGTACCCGATCGCGGGGACGCGGCCGCGCGGGCTCGCCGAGGACGGGACGGTCGACCACGAGCTGGACACGCGGATGGAGCTGCAGCTGCGCACCGACGCCAAAGAAGTCGCCGAGCACACCATGCTCGTGGACCTCGCGCGCAACGACGTCACCCGCGTTGCGGAGCCCGGCACGCGGCGAGTTGCCGAGTTGCTGCAGGTAGACCGGTATTCGCGCGTCATGCACCTCGTGTCCCGGGTCACCGCGCGGCTGGCTGGGGACCTCGACGCGCTCGACGCGTACCGGGCGTGCATGAACATGGGCACGCTCACCGGGGCGCCGAAGCTGCGCGCGACCTCGCTCATCCGCTCGCTCGAGGGCGCGCGGCGCGGGTCTTACGGCGGAGCAGTCGGCTACCTGGACAGCAACGGCGACTTTGACACCTGCATCGTGATCCGTTCTGCGTACGTCACCGGCGGGAAGGCGATCGTGCAGGCAGGCGCTGGAGTCGTGCGCGACTCCAACCCGCAGTCCGAAGCCGACGAGACGCTGCACAAGGCGTACGCGGTACTCAACGCGATCGCGCTGGCCGCTGGCGCAGAACTGGAGGTCATCAAATGATTGTGCTGCTGGATAACCAGGACTCGTTCGTTTACAACTTGGTGGACGCGCTTGCTGAGTATGAGTCAGTAGTGTTCCGTAACACTGTTGACGCAGACTCAATACTGGCGCTAGATCCTTCTCTGATCGTGCTCTCACCCGGCCCCGGATACCCGGCCGACGCCGGCTGCATGCCCGAGCTGATCCGCCGGGCGCAGGGCAGCGTGCCAATGCTCGGCATCTGCCTCGGGTACCAGGCCCTCGTGGAACACTTCGGCGGCACCGTCCAGCCCTGCGGTCCCGTACATGGGGTCTCGGACACCATGAGACTAACCTCGGAGGGCCTTGCGTCCGGACTATTCGACGGCATGACCGGCCAGCTCAGGCGCGACGTGCCGGTCGCGCGCTACCACTCGCTCGGGGCAGTGTCGCTGCCTGCAGAGATGCACGCGCTGGCCCGGACCGGGGACATCGTCATGGCCGCCGCAACCGACGACGGCATGTCCATCGGACTGCAATTCCACCCCGAATCGATCCTCACACCCGCAGGCCCGACGATGCTGCGCCGGTGCGTCAATAAGCTGAAGAAAGGAAACTAACCATGGCAACCGAACGATCCCTCACCATCCTCAAGCGATTCCTGGACAACCGGGAGCCGACCCTCGAGGAAGCCATCGAGGCATTCACCCCGCTCACCGTCGGCGACTACGACGACGTCCACATCGCAGCACTCCTGGCCACGATCCGCACCCGCGGCGAAACCTTCGCCGACATCGCCGGCGCGGCACGCGCGTTCCTCGCCGCAGGCCGACCGTTCCCGGTGACGGGGGAGGGGCTGATGGACACCGCCGGCACTGGCGGCGACGGCGCCAACACCATCAACATCACCACCGCGGCATCGTTGGTGGCTGCCGCAGGCGGGGTGCCGATGGTCAAATGCGGCAACCGCTCGGTGTCCTCGAAGTCCGGCTCCGCCGACGTCCTCGAGGCCCTGAACATCCCACTCGACCTCGACCCTTCGCGCGCGGTGCGACAGTTCGAATCCTCCAACTTCACGTTCCTCTTCGCGCCGGCGTACAACCCGGCCATCGCGCACGTGCAGCCGGTGCGCAAGGCGCTCGGCGTGTCCACGCTGTTTAACACGATGGGACCGCTGCTCTCGCCGGCGCGGCCGGAATACCAGATCATGGGCATCGCCAACCCGGCGCAGGGACGCGTCATCGCTGAGACGATGCGCGAGCTGGGGCGGGGGCGCGCGCTCGTCGTCCACGGCGCAGGAACCGATGAGCTGGCGGTCCACGGCCAATCGCAGGTCTGGGAACTGGGCCGGGACGGTTCCATCACCGAGTACGTGCTTACGCCGGAGGAGCTCGGCCTCAAGCGCTGCTCACTCGAGGGCCTGCGCGGCGGCGACGGCGTGGAGAATGCCGCCGCCATCCGCGCGACGTTCGCGGGGGAGGGGCCGGAGGCGCACCGCTCGGCCGTCGCTGCTGGTGCGGGTGCCATGTTCTACCTGAACGGCACAGCGCCGACCATCGCCGACGGCGTCACCCACGCCCTGAACCTGCTTGCCGACGGCACCGTCCACGCATGGTTGCAGCAACACGAGGAGGCTGATTACAGTGCCTAAGCAATTACCCACCGTGCTCGAAGGGATCGTGGCAAGCCGACGCGGCGATTTGGCAGCGATCCGCGAGCGTCTTGCCCACGTGAATGTCGCTGCACTCCCACGCTCGGAGCGTTCACTCTACGACAACCTGAAGCGCGAGGGCACCAGCTTCATCATGGAGTGCAAGTCCTCCTCGCCGTCCCTCGGCCTGATCCGCGCCGACTACAAGCCCGGCCAAATCGCCTCGGTGTACTCGCGCTACGCCGCCGGCATCTCCGTGCTGTGCGAGCCCTCCCGCTTCGGCGGCGACTACGACCACCTGGCCACGGTCGCCTCAAGCACGCACCTGCCCGTGCTCTGCAAGGACTTCATCATCGACGAGGCCCAGGTCTACGCCGCGCGCTACTTCGGCGCCGACGCCATCCTGCTCATGCTCTCGATTCTTGACGACGCCAGCTACGCCTACCTCTCCGGCCTCGCCGAGTCCCTCGGGATGGACGTGCTCACCGAAGTGATTAGCGAGGAGGAGGCCGTGCGGGCTGGTCGACTCGGCGCGCGGATCTTCGGCGTGAACCACCGGAACCTCCACGACCTGTCGATTGACCTAACGCGCTCCGCCCGGTTGGCGCGACTCGCTCCTGCCGAAGCGGCGGTGGTGTCGGAGTCCGGCATCCGGTCCGTGGAGACTGTGCGTCAGCTCGGCGGGCACTCGGACGGGTTACTGGTCGGGTCGCAGCTGACCGGCCAGCCGGACATCGACCTGGCCGCCCGGAAACTGGTGTACGGGCCAAACAAGGTGTGCGGGCTGGCGTCGTGGAGCGCCGCGCAGGCCGCCAAGGCGGCGGGCGCCGTGTACGGCGGGCTCATCTTCGAGGAGTCGAGTCCGCGCAATGTTTCACGTGAAACATCGGCGGACATCATCGCACACGAGCCGGGGCTGCGGTACGTCGCGGTTTCCCGCCGCACGTCCGGGTACGGCGAACTGATCCAGCCCGGCATCCACGCCGTGCAGGTGCACGCGCCGTATCAGGGATCGCTCGAGGCCGAGCGCTCCCTGGTCGAGCGGGTGCGCGCAGAGATCGGGGAGGGCGTCGAGCTCTGGCGGGCGGTCTCCATGACTGCGGATTCTGGCGTGGATGTTGCGCTCGGGATCCGAGGGGGCGTCGACAAGCTGGTGCTCGACGCGCGCGACGGCGGCTCCGGCGAGACCTTCCGCTGGGCCGACATCCCGGACGAGGTGCGCGGCGACTCGCTCCTCGCCGGCGGGCTGCACCCCGACAACCTCCGGGAGGCGCTCGGCGTCGGCTGCGCGGGCGTCGATCTCAACTCGGGCGTCGAATACCCTGCTCAGGCCGGGCGTAAGGACGCGGGCGCGCTGCGGCGGGCCTTCGAGATCATCGGCAACTACCACTACCCAAGGACAGAAAATGACTGATTACACCCACGGCGGCAGCACCATCCTGCCCGCATACTACGGCGAATTCGGCGGGCAATTCGTCCCCGAATCGCTCCTGACGGCGCTTGACCAGCTCGAGCGAGCGTTTGTCGACGCCCTCGCCGACGAAACCTTCATGGCCGAATACCGCGCCCTCCTTCGCGACTACCTCGGACGCCCAACCCCGCTCACCGAATGCCGCAACCTTCCCCTCAACGGCGCGAACGCGCGCATCTTCCTCAAGCGCGAGGACCTCGTGCACGGCGGCGCACACAAGACGAACCAGGTGATCGGACAGGCGCTGCTAGCGAAGAAGATGGGGAAGACGCGGATCATTGCCGAGACCGGCGCCGGCCAGCACGGCACCGCGACCTCGCTCGCCTGCGCTTTGCTGGGTTTGGATTGCGTCATTTACATGGGCAAGACCGACATGGCGCGGCAGGAGCCAAACGTTTACCGCATGCGGCTGATGGGTGCTGAGGTAGTGGGCGTCGACTCCGGCGCCGGCACCCTGAAAGACGCCGTCAACGAGGCACTCCGCGACTGGACCGCCACCTTCCACGAATCCCATTACTTGCTCGGCACCGCGGCGGGGCCGCACCCGTTCCCCAAGATCGTCAAGGAGTTCCACCGCGTGATCTCCACCGAGGCGAAAGCCCAGATGCTTGAGCGCACCGGATGCCTGCCGGACGTCGTCTGCGCCTGCGTCGGCGGCGGCTCCAACGCTATCGGGATGTTCGCTGAGTTTATCGACGAGGAGGGCGTCGAACTCGTCGGCGTCGAACCCGGGGGAGAGGGCGTGGGCGTCGGCAAGCATGGCGCTGCCATTGCTGCCGGGACCGTCGGCATCCTGCACGGGACGCGCTCCTACCTGATGCGCGACAGCGACGGCCAGGTCGCTGAGTCTTACTCAATATCCGCCGGCCTGGACTACCCCGCGGTTGGACCCGAGCACGCACACCTTGCCAAGACGGGCCGAGCGAAGTACGTTCCCGTCACCGACGAATCCGCCCTGCGTGCGTTCCAGTTGCTGTCACGGCACGAGGGCATCATCCCGGCGCTCGAGTCCTCGCATGCGTTGGCGTACGCGCTGCAGCGCGCGGCGTCCCACCCGGCTGACACGGAGGCGCTCACAATCCTCGTTTCATTGTCCGGCCGCGGCGACAAAGACGTCGCACACGTCCGCGCGACACTCGCCGAACACCCGGAGTGGGTCGAAAATTCACCGAAGGAGACCAACTAACATGTCCGCCCCTACAACGTCACGTTACGCAAGACTCTTCGCCTCGCTGCATGAGAGGGGAGAGGGAGCCTTCGTCCCATTCATCATGCTTTCCGACCCAACTCCCGACGACGCCCTCCAAATCATCGACGCCGCCGTCACCGCCGGAGCCGACGCCCTCGAACTCGGCGTCCCGTTCTCCGACCCCGTCGCCGACGGCCCCGCCATCCAGACGGCTCACGTGCGGGCACTCGATGGCGGAGCGACCGTCGATAAGGCACTGGCACAAGTTCGGACGATCCGCGAGCGATACCCCGACCTGCCGATCGGCATGCTGATCTACGCCAACGTCGCCTACGTACGCGGTCTTTCCTCGTTCTACGAGGCGTTCCGAGAGGCGGGCGCAGACAGCGTGCTGCTCCCGGACGTCCCTGTGCGCGAATCGGCGCCGTTCAGCGAAGCTGCTCTTGCCGCGGGTGTCGACCCGATCTACATCGCCCCTGCCAAAGCCAGCCCGCAGACTTTGGAGGGCGTCGCCGCGCAATCCCGCGGCTACATTTACGCCATCTCCCGTGACGGCGTGACCGGCGCCGACAAGGAAGCCTCCGTCGACGGCCTTCGCGAGGTAGTGGACAACGTGCAAGCATACGGCGGCGCCCCGGTGCTGCTCGGGTTCGGGATCTCCACACCGCAGCACGTCGCGGACGCAATCGCAGCCGGGGCAGCAGGCGCCATCACCGGCTCCGCGATTGCGAACATCGTGGCTAAATACACCGAACACACGCACCCGAATCCCGCGCGCATCACGGACATCGACGCGCTGACCGCCGAGCTGTCCTCCTACGTCGCGGCAATGAAACAGGCTACTATCAGGGCATGACTTGTTCACGACGCATGTTCCTCCTCGGCACCGCCACCACTTTCGCCGGCGCGTTCCTCGCCGCCTGCGGATCTGAACCAACCGCCGAGGTAGCCAAGACCCAAGTACCCGTCGGCAGCGCCGTCATCCTCGACGGCTTCATCATCGCCCAACCGACCGCCGGCGAGTACGTCGCCTACTCCCAAACCTGCCCGCATCAGGGCCAGAAGATCACCAAGGTCGATGGGGACACTGTTCGCTGCACCGGCCACGGCTCCGTCTTCAGCATTATCGACGGCTCCGCAGTCTCCGGCCCAACACAGAATCCACTGACCCCAGCGCAGCTGACAGAAGCGGGCGAGACGCTGAACGCGTCGATGTAAGGCTGCTGATTTCTCAGCCTGCCTGGCGTGGCCCGCGTGGCTATCATGTGTGCATGCCAGGTTTTCTTCGCCGTATTGACCCCTTGCTCCTCGGCATCATCCTCGCCGCGGTACTCGCGTTCATTGCGCCCGCCCGAGGCTCGTTTGCCGAGGGCTTTTCCATTGCTGTCAAACTTGCAATCGGTCTGCTGTTTTTCCTCTATGGTGCGCGTCTTTCCACCCGCGAGGCGCTGCAAGGTTTGACGAATTGGCGCCTGCATTCGGTCATCCTCGCCTTCACGTTCATCGCGTATCCTTTGATCGGCCTGGCCATGCGCCCCACAACCGCGTTCATTTCCGCCTCGGTGTACCAGGGGATCCTCTATCTTTGCCTGGTGCCGTCGACTGTCCAGTCCTCGGTTGCACTGACAGGCATCGCGCGTGGCAATGTGCCGGGAGCGGTGGTGGCGGCGAGCCTGTCGTCGATAGTTGGTGTCGTCGCGACCCCGGTCCTCGTCATGGTGCTGATGGGTGCCGACAGTGACATTCATATTGATGCATCTGTGTTCCGGAATGTTGCATTACAGTTGCTCCTTCCTTTCGTGCTGGGTCAGGTCGCTCGGGCGATGGTGCCTGGTGTTGCTGGCTTCGCTGCGCGGAAAGCTACCAAGCTTGTTGACCGCGGGTCCATTTGGATGGTCGTGTACTCGGCATTCTCAGCCGGTGTTGTTTCTGGCGTGTGGTCGAATGTTTCTGCGCTCGAGTTGGTCTTCCTCTCTGCGTTCGCTCTGGTTCTGGTTTGCGTCATGCTGTGGGTGACGCGGGTTGTCCCGGAGGCCTTGAGGTTCTCGAGGGCGGACACGGTAGCGATCCAGATGTGCGGTACGCAGAAGTCGTTGGCTGCTGGGTTGCCGATGGCGTCGGTTATTTTTGGTGGCTCGCAGCTCGGTGTGCTGATCGTGCCGTTGATGATCTACCATCTGATTCAGTTGATGACGTGCTCCGCGTACGTCTCGCGCCTTGCCCAAACCACAGCTTCGAAGGAGTAGTTTCACGTGAAACATTACGTCCGCATTCATTACAGCGCCCCGGATCTTGGGGGAGAGCTTCTCAATATTGCCGAGCTTGAGGAACTGAACTCTCGCGAATGTACGATGGTTCGGATGATCGAGCTGGACCCGAGCGAGACCATTACTGGCATTTATGCCGACGGCAAAGTGGTTGGTCAGGCGAATGAGCCGATGTCTATCGTTCCGCACCCAGACCTGTACGCACAGTTCGAGGGCATTTCTGCGACAGCCATTGCGGTAGAGGAGTTCGAGGCGCTGTGGGCTGAGGCTTGTAGTCTGCTGGGGCATGCTTAAACCTTGGGTGTGTCCCAATCCCACGTCGGTGCGGCTTCATCCGCAAACGAATCCACACCCCACCCATCCAACTCAATCTCGGCAGCATCATCGCGATACCCCACCCGACCAGGCTCACACACCCACTGCTCACCACTGGCAAACCGGAAATACAACACAGGTCCCGGCTTGACCACCCGAATAAACCCATCCGTGACCAACGAATGACACCTCGAGCACAACGGCACCAAATTCTCCAAATCCGTCGCACCACCTTCAGCCCAATCCCTAATATGATGCATCTGCAAAAACCTGGTATGCCCACACCCCGGCACCGCACACTTATGCCCCCACATCCCCAACAACACCTGCACCTGCTTGCTACTTGCCAAACGGCGTTTGCGCCCAAACCTAATCACCTGCCCCTGGGCGTCATAGAGCACACCCATCAAATCTGCATGATCTACCAAGTTGGCAAGCCGTGCGGCAGGCGCCGCCATGTGATTCGGTAAAAACGCTCGCCCATCTGATGTCATATGCACCATCACCTGTGCCGCCGGCGCCATCGTGGCGTGTGTGGCAGCCCCGGTGCGCACCATGTGCACCATCCCCATGAGTGATTGCAGCATTAATCGTGCCGGTGGCAGCCCGAAGGTCGAGCGCATCATCTGCGCATCAGCCTCATCCACCGCGTTATCATCCGCATAGGCGTGTGCGCCTGCACGCAGGGCTGCTTGAAAGGCCACACCGTCGGTAGCGTTCATGCAAAACCAGCCGCGTACGTATTGGCCATCTTCGCGGATGGTCAGCCCGCAGTGTGCACCAGCATCCTGAGGTTGTTTCTCGGTGGGGGTTGCGCCTGCCAGGGCATGTACGAGGCCTTGGTAGCCGGATTCGGCGGCTATCTCTACGAGTTCGTGTTGGTTTGTGTCGGTGGCGTAGTCGAGCATGTAGCGCACACTGGTGTAGTCGATGCTTCCTTGTCGCAGCGCGTCGAGGATGGTGGGAAAGGCGGTGAGTTTGCGTGCGACGGCGGCGTATTCGTAGGCGCGGGTGCGTTTCATTTTTAACACTCTGGCAAGCCATGCCCCGGTTGAGGCACACCCGTAGGCTTCGGCAAGGTTGTGGGTGTCGAATTCGGCGATCGCGGTCAGTATTTCCGCGTGCGAGTATGCGAACAGGCGTGCGCTTTCTACGATGGTGTTGATGATGGTGTCGGCGTCGATGGTGGTGTGCATGGTTCCCCCTGGTGTTTTGGTTGTTGTTTAGTATACGTGTTCGAATGGTGGTGTCAAGAGGTTTATTCAAATATTTGTTGGTGGGTGTCCGCGCGGCGGACACCTTGATGCAATCGTTGGGGTCTTGAGCTGAACTCGCTCTGTCCGCGCCGCGGAATGCGTGCTTCGCCGATGCAATTCGCGAAGTGGTGTCCGCCCCGCGGAAAGTGAACAATACTGGGTTGCAACAACGGCGAGTTGTCCGCCCCGCGGAATATCGAAACACGCAATCACCTGTCCGCCCCGCGGACAATCGGAGCCGTTCGACGGCCCCATGGGAGTAGCAAGTTCTCAACCCACTCTGACCTATTGGTCCGAGCCCGCGCAGGGCAGGGGAGCGCTGTTCCCAAATCACCTCTCGGAATCATTTGATCTCCGAAGTAACGCACAGGACGTTCCGATCGATGTTAGTTGCAGACATGCCAAAACTTTGGCGAGTCCCTAACTTTAACCGATCCCACAAAGGAGCTACCCATGAAGCGTTTTACCTCCGTAGCAGCTGCTGCAACTCTGTCCCTGTCCCTGGTCACTGGCCCTGCATTCGCGGCTGAGGCTCAGCCTTCCGACAAGGATGCCAAGGTTGGCTCCTCGGTTGCCTACGCGCAGTGCAAGGTCAAGGCTGAGGCCGCAGAGAAGGAAAAGGAGGCTAAGGCAAAGAAGAAGGCAGCTGAGGCACAGACTGCTGGTGACATCGCTAAGAACAAGGCTGATCAGACTCGTCAGGAGATCCGCGAGGAGCTGACCTCTTCTTCTGACGAGCTGGATTGTGTCAAGGAGCTGATCAACGACAAGGATTACAAGGCAGGCATTCTCGGTCTCCTGATCGGCGTTCCGGCTGCGCTCGTTGCACTTCTTGGTGTCGTTGCTGCAGTCTCCGGCGTCATTCCGGGCATTCAGCTTCCAGCGCTGCCGTTCTAATTCACTTATCGACGCCACATTCTGACCCAGCCTCTCGTATAAGGCTGGGTTTTTCAATTTGATTGGCGCCTATTAATTCCCAGTCAATAGCTCGGCCCCATCAACCCGCTCATGGATCATCTCAGCCCCACACCACACTGTTGAGTGACTATAAATATAGGCACAACATCCCCTGGGGACGCTTCAGACCTGGCAAGTAAGTGGCAGAAATTGAAGCTTCGCCCCTACCAAGACTATGGACCAGTCTAACGTATGTGACGTTATTAAACCCTGTGGCATATACGCGAAAGCGCCCGGCCCGAAACCCGAGCCGAGCGCAAAATCTTGAAATCTACTTTGCGTTCAGTGCCAGAAACGCAAGACCACCAAGAGCCGCAACACCGAGCAAGGAACCCCAGATGATGTCGAAGGTGCGGCCGATAGGCCAATCCTTTTCACGGTCATTGTCGAAAGAGCTTTGCAGTGCAGCGAGACCGAACTCAGCCTCGGCGATTGCCTTCTTGGCGTCAGCTTCGTTCTCGGCAGCGCCAATCTTACCGATCTGCAGAAGGGTCAACGCTGCGACAGACGAAGTGACCTCGTCTCCGCTCGAAGTCTCCCCAGCCTGTGCCGGTACAACAGCGAGCGAGAAGGCAGTGGTGGCTGCGATGGCAGCGGTAGCGAAACGCTTCATGGGAATCTCCTGAATAAATGTTAGAACGGAAGCTGAATGAGGCCTTGCTGAGCAGCGATGCCGCCCACCAAGGCAAGAATGGCGGCAGCAATACCGGTACCGACTAGGATGTCGTAGGTAGTCCCGAGCTTGTAGCCGTTGTTCGCGTCATTCTTATAGGACGACAAGATAATGGCATCGGACTTTTTATTGTTCTCCCCAGCCTTGGTCTTGAATACGCCTGCTTCGGAGGAGCCCTTGAATGGCGCTGACATGCCGATGCCCGGCTTAGCAAACTCAGCTACAGCCAGCAAAACTGCGTAACCGACTGCCTCATCTTCAGAAACCTTCGAAGAAGAGTCATATCCAAAACCCGGAGGGGTCTTATCACCTGCGTTAACAGCACCCGCCGGAACAACAGCGAGCGAAAGGGCAGTGGTGGCTGCGATGGCAGCGGTAGCGAAACGCTTCATGGGAATCTCCTGAATACAGAGGGCGATATTGCCAGGCTTTTAACAACAACCGCTAATGTATCAGGCAGTTTCTAACTCAGCAACACTTCTATTCACAAGACAAGGTTGACGAGCGCCACGTACAACCCCGTGCCGACCAGGATGGAGAGGGCGGGGGAGCGTCGCCAAGCGTGGAGGGCGAGCGTCACGAAGCCGACGAGCACCCCGGTCCACACGGGCTGGTCGGAGCTGGTGAAGGTGTACAGCACGAGGACGATCATGACACCGACGGGCATGTAGAGGCGGAGGAAGTCGAGAAGGGGGCTGCCGTCTAGCCACCCGAGGAAGGCGAAGGGCAGGGCACGCAGAAGCACGGTGACCACGGCGATCGGCAAGATGACGGCCCACACCATGGGCAGATCAACGCCGGCGGGAAGTCCGTTCATCGCTTCCACTCCAATCGCTTATCGACGCCAGGTACCCAGAACCGAACCAGCAGGACCAGGAAGTACGCGATGAGCGCTACCATCAGCATCTGTCCGGGGACGACGAAGGCTGCAACGAGCGCGATCCCAGCGGCGATGAGCACGGCGCTCATGTCGCGGGATGCCTGGAACGCCTCGTAGGCTAGGACGATGAAGAGGGCGGTGAGTGCGAAGTCCATGCCCTCGATTGTGCCGGGAAGGCGTTCGCCGGCGAGCGCGCCGACGAGACCAGACACGACCCAGAGCGCCTGGCACATCACGTGGATGGCGATGAGGCGCGGGCCGGTGTAGCGCGTGGTCTGCTGTCGGGCGCTGATGACGGCGTAGGCTTCGTCGGTTAGTGAATACATCGAATAGAGGCGGCCGAACGTCGAGCGGATCGCGTCCCGCGGGTAGGTGAGGCCGTAGAAGAGGTGTCGGAAGTTCACCATGAAACCGGTCATCGCGGCGGAGGCGGGGCCGACGCCGCCGAGTACCATCGGGATTGCGAGGAACTCGGTGGAGCCGGCGTAGATAAGCATCGAGAAGACCGGTGTCCACCACCAAGCGAACCCGGATTGCACCATGAGCAGCCCAAACGCTAGCCCGAGGGGCACAACGCCGAGCCCGACGAGCCACATGTCGCGCACTCCGAGGCCGAATTCTCGCAATGTTTCACGTGAAACATTCATCTAGTTGTCCTCGATGTCGGATGGGAAGGTGGCGAACAGGGGTAGGGGCATGGGTTGGCGGCGTAGGACGTCGGCCCACAAATCGACACTCGCGGGTGTGATGACGTCGGAGGGGAGGGCCGGGGCGACGTACCAGTCGCCGCGTTCGATCTCCTCGTCGAGCTGACCCGCGTCCCAGGACGAGAACCCGGCGAACAGGCGGAAGCCCTCCAGCAGCCCAGTGAACTGCTCAGCCGACGCATGCATGTTCACATGCACAAGCTTGTTCGCGAGGCGCGTCAGAGTAGGGTGCTCGGCGATATCAACATCGTTGCGCGTGACGCCCAGGCCAACGGCAGCGTTCGGGCTGACGGGTCCGCCGTAATACATCACCGCCGGCTCGCTGGCGAGCGACTCCCACTCGGGCAGCACGTTTACAACGGCGGCGTCGGAACGCCGGTTCAAGATGACGCCGAGCGTGCCCTGCTCGCCGTGCTCAATCACGAGCACAACCGTCCGAGCAAACTCAGGCGAGTACATCCCCGGAGCGGCGACGAGCAGCATACCGCTGTCGGGTTCCGTGCGCTCGAGTGACGTAAACAGGCGGTCACCGAAGAAATACTCAGGCATTACGTTCCTCCCACCAAGACTTCAGCGCAGCGACGGCCTCGTCGTGCTCGAGTTCGCCGCGCTCCAGACGTAGTTCCTTCATATACTTCCAGGCCTCGCCGACCTCCGGGCCGGGCTTAAGATCCAGGATCTGCATGATTTCGTTGCCGTCCAGGTCAGGGCGGATGCGCGCAAGATCCTCCTGCTCGGCGAGCGTCGCGATTCGCTCCTCGAGGTTCTGGTACGCACGCTGCAGGCGGCGCGCCTTGCGTGGGTTTCGCGTGGTGCAATCGGCGCGGACGAGTTTGTTCAAGCGGCCGAGGAGGTCGCCGGCGTCGGTGACGTAGCGACGCACCGCCGAATCGGTCCACTTGCCTTCGCCGAAACCGTAGAAACGCATGTGCAGGAAAACCAACTGGCCGACGTCGCTGATCACGTGCTTCGGGTACTTCAGCGCACGGAGGCGCTTGCGCACCAGCTTCGCGCCAACGACCTCGTGGTGGTGGAAGCTCACGCCGCCGCCTTCTTTGACGGCGCGGGTGGCGGGCTTGCCGACGTCGTGAAGCAGCGCGGCGAGCCGCAACTTGAGGTCGGGGCCGTCGTCCTCGAGCTCGGTCGCCTGGCGCAGCACCGTCAGCGAGTGTGCGTAGACGTCCTTGTGCTGCATGTGCTCGTCCTGCTCAAGCTGCAGCGCGGGCACCTCAGGCAGCACGAACTCGGCGATGCCGGTGCGAACCAGCAGGTCAATGCCCTCCCAGGGGGCGATGCCACACATCAGCTTGTCCAGCTCGGCTTGGATCCGCTCGACGGTGATGCGCTGAATCTCACCTGCCATGTCGCGCATCGCGTCGAAGACGCGCGGGGCAACCTCGAAGCCGAGTTGAGAGGCGAAGCGAGCAGCGCGCAGCATGCGCAGCGGGTCGTCGCGGAAGGAAATCTCGGGGGCCTGCGGGGTGTCAAGGCGGCGTTGGAGCAGGTCACTGATGCCATCCACGGGGTCGTGGAAGATTGGGCGAAGTGCGCCGTCGACCACATCGAGCTCGATGGCCATCGCGTTGCAGGCGAAGTCGCGCCGAATGAGGTCGCCGTCGAGGGTGTCGCCGAAGGTCACCTCGGGGTTGCGTGTCACGCCGTCGTACAGGTCGGAGCGGAACGTCGTGATCTCCACCTGCTGGCCCTCGCGCACGGCGGCCACGGTGCCGAACTCAATGCCGGTGTCCCAGGTGGTTTCGCCCCACTCGTCGAGAATTTCCTGCACAGTTGGGGGCAGGGCGGACGTCGTGAAGTCGAGGTCGTGCCCGAGCTTGCCCAGCATCGCGTCGCGCACGGGCCCGCCGACAAGGTAGAGGTGCTCGCCGCGCTCCACGAAGCGCTGGGCGAGGGGCGTCAGCAAGCCACTGAGCTTTTCGACGCCCTCTTCAGCCCGAACCTGCAACGCCGCGACGGCGTTCGGGTCGGAGGGGTCGGGGAGGTCGAACGGGCACCGGTGTGTTTCTTCAGTCTTTGTCACCTCTCACACGATACTTTGCTTCCCTGGTGCTGTTAAGTACCACAAAGGTGGCCAGTACGGATACCATGAATTGAATGACTGAGAACACTCGGCCGAAGCCGGTTCCTCCGTCGGAGCGGAAGTCTTCGCACTCTGGCGGGAAGGGGCGCGGGGACGGCGCTAACTCGAAGGCGGGGGGTGACTCCCCGAAGCGGCGGCGTGGCCGTCGGCGTGGTTCGCACGCCAAAAAGCGGGGGTCGCAGCAGCAGCGTCGCCGCGGGTCGAACCGGCGGGGGCGGGGCGCGTCGGCACGGAAGAGGCAGCAGCGGCCGGTGGATTCGTCGCTGGAGACCCGGAACGAGACGAGCGCGGGCGGCCTGGTGGTGTCGGGTATGGCGGAGGCTGTGGACCGGCACGACAAGGTGGACTTGTCGAAGATTTACGTCGCGCTAATTGGGCGGCTGGACCGTCGGGGGCGTCTGTTGTGGTCGATGCCGAAGGGCCACGTTGAGGAAGGCGAGGAGCAGTGGCGCACCGCGGAGCGTGAGGTGTGGGAGGAGACCGGGATTACCGGCGAGGCCTTCAACACGCTCGGTGTGATTGATTATTGGTTCATTTCTGAGGGTGTCCGTATTCATAAGACAGTGCACCACAACTTGTTGCGCTACGTCGACGGGGTGTTTAACGACGAAGACCCGGAAGTCACGGAAGTCGCGTGGGTGCCGATGAACCAGCTGATTGAGCGCCTGGCGTACGCGGACGAGCGCAAGCTCGCGCGGATCGCGGTGAACAGGATGCCGGACTTGGCGCGCAAGGAGGCCGCGGCCGGAAGGTTGACACCGCGATGAGCAGCGTGCGTAGCGGAGCCGCGGCGATTGCGGTGGCGGCGCTGGGTCTGCTCCCGGTCACGGCGGGCGCCCTACCAGCGCCAACGTCGCCCGAGGACCCGGCGGTGGCGTCGCAGTGGGTGAACCCGGCAGTTCGTCCGGGGGAGGGCACCCGCGCGTCCATCACGCTTGTCGACGCCCCCTCGGCACTCAACGCCGGCGAAATGTTTCACGTGAAACTTCGCATCCACAACAACACGGACGCGCCGCTGGCGAACCTGCGCGTGGTCCCACGGCGTGGCCCGGCCACGGGTTCCGTGCTGGACCAGCGCGCGGCGGCGGTCGCCTCGGTGAGCGAGTACGGCCCGGTGGGGCGCGGAGTGGACGTCGATAAGGAGTTGGGCGCGGGGGAGTCGGCAGAGGTCGAGCTGGATGTTGAGCTGCCGGGCGCGGGGACGTACCCGCTGCTGTTCGAACTCAAACAGAACCTGACCTCGCTGGACACTGAGCGCTTCCACATCTCGGTGCGCGGCGAGCCGTCGGAGGACCCGGCGCCGGCTATGACCGCGCTGTACCCGATCACCGCGCCGATTGACATCGTGCCTGGCGAGACTGGGGAAGCCCCGGAGCGCTCCCCGCTGCTGCTGAAGTCGGAGACGTTGGCGAGCCAGCTCGCGCCCGGCGGGAGACTCGAGCGGCTGCTCAGCCAGTACGAGGACGCCGTGGAGGAGCCGGGCGTCGGCTTCGCCACGTGCGTGGGGCTGGACCCGGCGCTCGTGGACACGGTGGCGCGGATGGCAGAAGGCTATCGCGTCACCACCACGCGCCCGCCGGTTGCTGAGGAGCCCAAGCGACTCCGCGACAGCTGGAACACCGACGACACCACCGCCCAGGGCGAGATAGGCAAGGGACAAGCGGACGCGCAGGCGTGGCTGGCTCAGCTGCGCAGCGTCGCAGCGAAGGGCTGCACCGTGGCGCTGCCGTGGCAGAATGTAGACGTCAACACGCTGGCCCGCACCGGGGATCCGTGGCTGATGCGTGAGGCGTTGGAGCGTGGCCCGTTCGTGCTCGAGCGGGAGCTCGGCACGGCGGGAACGCTCAACGCCGTCATCCCCGGCGCCGGCTACATCACGCCGGACGCGGCCCCCGCCTTCGGCTGGGCCAACCACATCGACTCCGCGATCCCGGAGCACGGGCTGCAGGGGGAGTGGGAGGCGGCTCGGGCGGAGCGGGCGTCGACAAGTGGGGACGGGCAGGCTGCGCTCGACCGCAACGAACTGCCGGACCCCGCGGACGTGTTCCCGGCGGCGCCCGCGCACCCGGTGCACGTGCTGGCGGCGCGAAGCAGCGTCGACCACCCGGGCCCCGGCAACGCCGCGTGGGTGGCGCCGGGGGTGATGGCGGTACAGTTCCAGGACTCGCTGGCCTCGGTCTTAGCGACGGTCGGCTCCGCCCCCGCCACCGTCGGCTACTCGAATGACGCGCTGCGGTACCGCTACGAGATGGACTCCCAACGGGCGCGCGCGATCAACGCGGCGTCCGCGCTGCGGCTGGCGGTGCAGGAGGCGACGCCGGAGGAGCCGGTGTTCGTGAACCCTCCGGCGAGCTGGGACGCGGACTCGGCGGCGATGCTGCTGGGGACGGTCGCCGAGCTGGTCCGGGATGGCAAGGCGACGCCGATGAGTTTCGGAGACTTCCTGAACACGCCCGACCCGGCGGAGGTGCCGGCGGCGACGCGCGTGGGCACGCTGTTTCCGGATCCGACGGTGGTCTCGGACGCGGAGGTGCTGACGGCCTCCCAGCAGGCCGAGTTCACAGATGACTTGACGCAGTTGCTCGCGAACGACCCACAGGTGGCGCTGACGCGTTATGGGTTCACGCTGCCGCTGCGCCGCGATGTGCTGGCGGCCCTGAGTATGCAGGAGCGGCAGTCGCTGTCGCGGTACGACGCCGCCGTGCGCACCACGGCCGAGCGGTTGCGGGGCAGCCGCGACGTACTGCAGGCGCTGCGGGCGTCGGTGACGCTGATTCCACCGGGCAACGTGTACACGCGGACCTCCCCGTCAAGCCCGCTGCTGATCGTGGCGCAGAACGGGATGCCGCTGCCGGTACAGACGACCATCCGGTTCCAGGCGGCGAGCGGCCCAATCACGCTGCACGTGCCAACCACGATGCGGATCCCGGCCCGCGGCTCGCAGACGGTACAGATGACGGCGGACTACCCGGAGGACCAGCGCAGTATTGACCTGCAGCTGTACCTGGCGGGTTCCGATGGCAGCCCGATCTCGCAGCCGGTGAACATTTCTGTGCGCACGGCGGGCGCCGCCGTGGAGGGCTGGGCGCTGGTCACCGGGCTCGGCGTGCTGGTGGTGCTGATGCTGATGTATTCGGTGGGCCGCCGCCGCCGGGCGCGGGCAGCGCCACGCAGCCCAACAACACCGCAACGTTTGGACAATGAACACCCACCTTTGATTGGAGACTGACGTGGTTGAGCAACCTCGGGCTGGTACGCGTGGCCGAATCGTGCCCCCTGCGCCGCCGGCGCCGGTGCCCACCCCGCGAGAGAACCCAGAGCTTATCGACGCCACCGAGGCCGAGGCCCCGGACCGTTCGACGCTGACCGCGGACCCTTCGGCGGCGGTGCCAGATCCCGCCCCGGAGAGCAATTCCGTGGTGCGGGCGACGGGGTCGATGGCGATCGCGACGCTGATTTCGCGCATCACGGGGTTCATCCGCACGGTGCTGATCGGCGCCGCGTTGGGCCCGGCGGTGGCGTCGGCATTTAATACGGCGAATACGCTGCCGAACATTATTACGGAGATCGTGCTGGGGTCCGTGTTGACGGCCCTGGTGGTGCCGGTGTTGGTGCGCGCGGAGAAGGAGGACCCGGACCGCGGGGAGCGCTTTATCCGCCAGCTGTTCACGCTGACGCTGACGCTCCTGACGGTGGTGACCATCATCGCGGTGGCCGCCGCGCCGTTGCTGACGCGCATCTTCCTCGACGATGAGGGCAAGGTGAACGTCGCGCAGTCGACGTCGTTTGCGTATTTGGTGTTGCCGCAGATTTTCTTCTACGGCATGTTCTCGCTGTTCATGGCGGTGCTGAATACGAAGGAGCATTTCCGGCCGGGTGCGTGGGCGCCGGTGGCGAACAACGTGGTGTCGATTGCGGTGCTGCTGGGGTACATGATGTTGCCGGGCAGTTTGAATCCCGCGGCGCCGGCGTCGATAGCGAATCCGCATGTGCTGCTGCTGGGCGTCGGCACGACGTTGGGTGTGGCGGTGCAGTGCCTGATTATGCTGCCGGCGCTGCGGAAGCTCGGCATTAATCTGCGGCCGCTGTGGGGTATCGACGACCGCCTCAAGGTGTTCGGCGGGATGGCCCTGGCGATCGTGACTTATGTGGGCATCAGCCAGGTCGGCTACATCGTGACCACGCGTATCGCGTCGATGGCGAGCGACGCCGCCCCGATTATTTACCAGCAGCACTGGATGCTGCTGCAGGTGCCCTACGGCATCATTGGCGTCACGTTGCTGACGGCGATCATGCCGCGCCTGTCTCGCAACGCCGCCGATGGTGATGACGCCGCGGTGGTCCGGGACCTGACGTTGGGCACGAAGCTGACGTTCATCGCCCTGATCCCGATCATTGTCTTTATGACGGCGCTCGGCCCGGACATCGGGCACGCGCTGTTCGCCTACGGCAACTTCGACGGCGGCACGGCCCGCACGCTGGGCCTGACGGTGAGTTTCTCCGCGTTTACGCTGATCCCGTACGCCCTGGTGATGTTGCACCTGCGCGTGTTCTACGCGCGGGAGGAGGCGTGGACGCCGACGTTCATCATCGCCGGCATCACGATTACGAAGGTGGTGCTGTCGTACCTTGCGCCGCTGGTTGCGGATTCGACGCAGTCCGTCGTGGTGCTGTTGGGCGCTGCGAACGGCTTCGGTTTCGTCGCCGGCGCGGTGATCGGCGCGCTGCTGTTGCGTCGGAAGTTGGGCACGCTGGAGGCGCGTTCGGTGCTGCACACGTCGCTGTGGGCGACGGCCTCGGCACTGATCGGTATCGCGGTGATGTTCCTGGTGCGCTGGCTCGTGCGCGATGTCGCGGGTATCGACGCCCCATCCTTCCTCGGCGGCCTCATCGGCTTGCCGTCGCTGGGCTTCCTGCTTGAGGTGATGGTCCTCGGCGTGCTGTTCGTGGTGGCGACGGGTCTGGTCCTGTCGCGCTCCGGGCTGCCGGAGGTGCAGAACTTGGGTCGTGCGTTGGCGCGCATCCCGGGCGTGGGCCGCTTCATCCGCCCGGACGAGGACGCCGCGATCGAGGTCGGCGAGGTGGATCTGCGGGATGTGTCGCAGCAGTTCCTCGCCGCCGATACGTTCAATGCGTCGCCGGTGCCACCGCCGATGTCGGCTGGTGTCGTGCGTGGTCCGCGTTTGGTACCGGGTGCGTCGGTGTCGGATGGCCGCTTCCGCCTCATCCGCGATCACGGCTCTACCACGGGTGCGCAGTTCTGGCAGGCCCGCGAGGTGTCGACGGGCCGGCCCGTGGCGCTGACGTTCGTCGATACGACGGGCATGGCCCCGATGGCTCCGGCGACGCCGCGCCAGGCCGCTATCGACGCGGCGGGTGTGTCGCGTCGCACGCGCAAGCTCGCGATGCTGCGCCACCCGGCGCTGCCGGAAAACATCGAGATCGTGTCGTATCGCACGGGTGCCCTCGTGGTCGCTGACTGGGTGGAGGGCTCCTCGGTCCGCGCCGTCGCCGAGTCGGGCCAGACGTTGCACACGGATGCGGTGGCGAACGCGCTTGCCCCGTTGGCGGGCGCGATCGCCGCAGCCCACGAGGCTGGGGTACCGCTCGGGTTGGATAACCGCCAGCGCCTCCGTATCGACCGCGAGGGCCACGTGCGCCTCGCGTTCCCGGCAGTCCTGCCGGACGCCTCCGCAGCCGACGACGCCGACGCCTTCGCCTCCGCGCTGCAGCTGCTGACCACCAACGTCGACTCCGATGACCTCGCGGATGTCGCCAGCACCACCCGCGCCCTCGTCGACGCTGACGCCATCGAGTCCCACGACTTCCGCGAGCTCGAGCGCCAACTCACCCGCGACGAAGCCGAGGACGCCCCCGCCGAAGCTATCGATCCCGTCGAGCCGGTGGAGGAGGAGCCGGAGGAGCCGAAGGACCTGCGCGGCGGTTTCGGATCCCGCCGTTACGGCCCGGTCACACTCGCGGTGTTGCTGTCGCTCGCGGTTGGCGCGGTGATCATCATCGCGGCGCTCACCGCGTACCTGGTCGGCTTCCTCTCCGGCGACGACACGAACGCGCCCGTCACGGTGGACTCGGTCCAGACTGGGGTAGAGGAGGTCGAGGAGGAGGTCACGGGCCTGCCCGTGTTGCTCACCCCGATGCGCGCGACCATCGAAGGTGCTTCCGCGCCCGAGCTTGTCGACGCCGACCGCTCCACCACCTGGACCGGCTCAGACAACGTGAGCGTCGAGCTCCGACCCGCCAAGGGCGCGACCGCCCGCAAAGGGTTCACCCTGGAGCACGTGATCGTCGACACCCCGTCCAACGGCGATACCTTCCGGATCTACGGCCTGCCCGCCGGCGCCTCGTGGAACGGCGACGTCGCAGACCTGCCGCTGCTTAAGGAGGGCACGTTCCTCAACGGCGAAAACGGCATCGACGTGGAGGACTCACCGGAACTCACCGGCCTGGTCCTCAACGTCTCCGGCCAGGACATCATCCTCCGGGACGTCACCCTCATCGGGCGCACTAGCCTCCGATGATGTCCACCATGGTGGACAAGAAACGCTTCCTCTTCCGGCGCTGATGCATCACACTGGATGCATCAGCAATGGGAGGGTGCATCATGCGCAGAAAAACGGACCACCAACTCGTCCACGAATACATCGCAGGCGACATCCACGCCTTCAACCTCATCGTCCGGCGCCACGAACGCAACATGCTCGGCGTCGCCCTTCGCTACTCACGCAATGAGTGCGACGCCGAAGACATCGTCCAAGACGCCCTGCTTAAGGCGTCCCGCCACCTGCACGGCTTCCGCTTCGAGTCGAAGGTGTCTACCTGGCTATACCGGCTGGTCGCCAACGCAAGCTTGGACCACCAGCGCCGACGCAAGGCCGAGTACACCGTGTCCCTCGACGACAACGATGAGCTCTCCCAGGACAAGGATCCCCGCCTGGCCCACGACCCGACCGCTCACCTCGACCGCCTTATCGCCGTCAAGGACGCGCTGCGCGTCGTACCGGAGGCGCACCGGAAGGCTGTCTTCCTCATCGATATCATGGGCATGTCCCTGCAGTCCGCCGCCGACACCTGCGGCGTCCAGCCCGGCACCATGAAGTCCCGCCGCGCCCGGGCACGCGCCATGATGCTCGAGCACATGGAAGGGGTCTGTTAGCTCCTCGCTGGGGACTCGCACCACATTCCAGGATTTTGACCATCCCCGAGGCGTTTCCCCAGGTCGCGTGCTTCGCGTGGGGGAATTTGGTGTCCAGGAAACGGGGCGAGTGACAAAAGACGCAATTCGAAAAAACGCGACCTACATACCTGCAGGTCGCAAAAGGGCTAGGCAACAAGGGGTGTGTCTTTTGGCACTGGGTCCCATCAAGGAGACACCAAATTCCTGCTTTCCCCTTAGTGCCAGGATGGTTGTGAACGTCAATCCATAGGAGGTTTTGTTCATGACCGACCCACAGTTGCCTGAGTTGGTGCCGTCAGCGTTGACGTCACCACCGACCGTTGCAACCCCGGTAAGGACCCACGGGGGCAAGACTAACTCCCTGATGAATCGCAGGGCGGACGCGAAGACTTCGTGCGTCATACAGATCTGAGATCGCGTTCTTAATATTGCTGAAATCCATTATTCGCTCCTACTATTCGTTTCTGCTTGCGCTGCGGCGGTGAGAAGGGCGTTCCACACTTCCACGTTCGCATTCGACTTCTTGGTTCGTTTTTGGACGGCGGCATCGTTAAAGAGAAGGTACAACAGCGTCTTGACAATCGGCGCGTCATTGAGCGAGCCCCTGCCAGGATTGATGAGTTTGCGGTACTTCGCGTTGATGTAGATGCAGTGGTTGGGCTGATCGATTTCGACGAAATCGTTGCCCGGAAGCTGCTTGTATTTGATGTCGATTGGGTCGGTGAAGCGGAGGCGCGCATGCTCCTCAACTGCGCGTTTCACCTCCGGGGCGATGCCGACGCCTGCCTCTGAGATCTGATCGGCGTTTCCTGACTTCTGGTTGGACTCCCGGAGGACGTCGCGCGCGTCGGCGCAGACGTCATCGAACGTATGTTCCGAATCTTCGACGTCCCGGAGGGAATCGATGAACCTGTGGAAGCCCTCACTCAGGCGCACGGAACGCTTCTGTGGGCTCACCATGACGTACTCGTTGATCACTTGTGGGTCGTCGATAATGATGCGAAGCAGCTTCGTGTCCTTGCTGTTGCGGCGGAAGCCGCTCCAGCCGCCGCTGGTGAGGAGGCGGTCGGCGTCGTAAAAGTAGAAGCCCTGGTGGCCCATCGCATCTTTGCCTTCGAGGATGAACTCGTCCTTCGTGGAGCGGTTGGTCCAGATGTGGGCGGTCACACCCGGGGCGCCTGGCTTCCCGCCGACGGTGAGTGTGCGCGGGTAGTCTTTGCGCGCTGGGCGGCTGTAGCCGACGGGGTTGATCGGCTTTACTGCGGGGTTCGGCGCCCAGTCTGCGTCGTCCCAGCGGGTGAACATGGACACGTTGAGGTCGCCGCGCTCGAGGAAGCGGTGGTACCGGATACCGATGTGGCGGCGTACCTTCTCCAGCGTGCTGGAGATGAAGCCGAGGCCTTGCGCTTCGTCCTCACCCCGGTACACGTCGGTGAGGCTGTTCCACACGATGCTGGTTCCGTGCTTGAGCGTGAGCATGTCTGCGCGGAGGTTCCAGACGTCCATGATGGAGCGCTCGCCCAAGACGCCGGCATCGAAACTTCCTTTGCGCAGCTCGTAGCCGGCCGAGTGCTGGCCGCGTTGGCGCGACACCACGGTGACGATCTCCGCGTTACTGAACGAGCCCTCTTTCATGCCCATCCCGTACCGGCCGATGTTCTTTTTGTTGCGTGCCTGGTGCCCGCCGAGACGCAGGATCTCCTGCATCTCCTGCAAGGACATGCCGGTGCCGTCGTCGTGGATGCCGATCTGCACCAGGCGGAACCCGTCGACGTGGAAGTGCAGCACCACGTTTTGGGCGTGCGCGTCGATGGCATTATCGATCAGCTCATCGAGGCCCGTCACCAGGTCATGGTTCGCCCCGAGGGCGTGGTGGATTCCCTCGGTGGGTGGGAGGGCAACGACGTGTTCAATGTCGTTCGAGATCTCTCGGGAACGCATCCGTGAACTACCTCAGCCCCTCCACGATCCGTACAGTTTCCACCGCGACGCGCGTGACCTTACCAATCAGGTCAACGATGTAGCGCGGGTTGCCCACCTCATCGGACCAATCATTCGGGTCATTCACAATCCCGGACGCCTTATCCCGCTTCACCTGGTAGCGGTCAATCAACCACGCCAGCGCAGAGCGCGACCCAAGCATGTACTCGTCAGCCTCAGCTGGAATACCGGTGATGGTCACGCGCTTGTTGTAGATCAGCTTGGTTACGTCGTTGACGTTCTTGCCCGTCTCCGGGTCCTTCTTGCGCGCCCACTTCATCTTCAACACACGCCAGGTATCCGGGTCGGACTCGTCGCCCTGGACCGCGATGTCCAGCGGGTACGGCTCCACATCCTCATACCCAACGTGCAGGTCCATCAGTTCCTTGCCGACGCGCGCAAACTTGTCGAACTCTTCCCGCGAACCTGGCGTCTCGATGTGTGGCAGCATCTTCTTCAAATCCGCCGCGTACGTCTCCCGATAGTTCGGGTCGTGCAGCTTGCCGTAGACAAAGTGGAAGATATCGTCACCAGTGACATCCGCGCCCAGCGCGTCACGGTAGAGCGCCTTGATCTCGTCAGTGATGTTGTCCTTGCGCACATACCCAGCAACAACCTCACCGACCTGCCCATACATCGAGGACTCACCCTCGCTTATCGACGCCCCTTCGCCAAACAACCCGCCATCTTCAGCAGCCACGGGTTCCCAGGTGAACCGGGGGAAGAACTGCACTGGATCCACGAAAACACTTAGATTAGGCAGCAAGTCTGACGCAATCAGAGAAAACGGAGTCCTTGTGGAGGCGGTACACACTCCAAAACCAATGTTTTGATGCGCTGGGGTCGGGAACATCGACGGCATCTGTGATCGCTCGTGGTTGAGTACCGCATCAAAGTACAGGAATTGTGATGAAAATGGGCGATACAAGGAAGGAATGATCTGTTCTTGATGGACTTCCACGGATACGCCCTTGGACGCAGCGTTTCGCAAACTCCTGCTCCACTTCACAAATGAAGGGTCAGAGTACTGAGGATTCTGCTTCAAGAACTCGGCAACCCGTGCCTCACCACGACCCGCGTAATTTGAAGAAACTGAAGAAAATGCTTCGACAACTTCGTTGTAATTCTTGCTGAGCTTCGTAACCTGATCATTTAGTTTGTTCTTCGCATGCGAGTACATCCAAGCATCTCTTGAAGTTTCTAGGCCACGGGAATGAACTGAAAAGAACTTAGCCGAAGTTCCCTTCTTCTCACCGATGACAGGCCAGGTTGCAAAATCATCACTGCGCTGGTTCAACCAATCACCGTGCTTGTTCGGGGTAATTGAACGCCATTCAATATTCCCAATCGTCGACGAATCGACAATTGCAAGCTTTTCCTCTGCCGACAGGTAATCTCCAATGTCGCGGTAATGCAACTCGAACCCCGACTTCTTCGGATCCTTGACCCCGATGGTGATCGCAACGGTATTGCGCGACCCAGAACCGAATACCTTGCCGCCCTCCTTGCGCGACTGTTCACCTGCTGTACGCTGATTCCCCCTCAGGTTGAATACGTACACGTCGTTGAAGTCTTCAGCGAGCGACAGACGGATTCCGTCACCAGTATTGGCATCTACCCAGCCACCGTTCGACACAAACGCCACAACACCTTGATCCCCAATCCGATCCGTCGCCCACCGGAACGCGCGCAAATACGAGTCGTACAGGGAGTTCTTATTCGTCGCCGTTGACTTCGCTGCGTACGTCTCCGCGATGCGTGCATCCAGCGTCGGATATTTCACATTCGCGTTGTTATCGTTCGCACTCGTCTGACCTACCGAGTACGGCGGGTTGCCCAAGATGACATTGATGGGGGCTTCCTTCTGCCGGACGATGCGCTCGTTGTTGTTCTTAAATACCGTCAGATCCAGGATGTCGCCTTCCTCGTGGATCTGGAACGTATCTGCAAGCGCGATGCCCTCAAACGGCACATACTCCGGCTCCGGCAGGCCTTCGCGTTGTGCGGCCTCGGCCTGCAACGCGTTAAACGTCGTCTCGATATTCACCGCCGCCACGTAGTAGGCAAGCAGCATGATCTCGGTGGCGTGCAACTCGTTGGCGTACTTGCGCGCCAGATCCTTCGGATCAATCAACCCGGATTGCAACAGGCGCACCATAAACGTGCCCGTGCCTGTAAACGGATCCAAAATATGCACGCTCTCATCGCTCAAGCCGCGGCCGAAGTGTTGCTTCGACACATCGTCGGCGGCGCGCAGGATAAAGTCCACGATCTCTACCGGGGTGTAGACAATGCCCAGCTTGTCGGCGTCGCGCTTGAACGCTTTTTGGAAGAAGCGCTCGTAGAGCTCCTTGATCACCTGCTGCTTCCCGGACGCGCTCGTGACCTCGGAGGCGCGCACACGCACCGAGGCGTAGAACTTCTCCAGCGAATCAGTCTCAGCATCCAGGTCACTATCGTCGAGCGCGTCGACCATGCGCTGCATGACCTGGGAGACCGGGTTGTGGGCGGCGAAGTTGTGCTCGCTGAACAGCGCGTCGAACACCGGGGCGGTAATCAGGTGCTGCGAGAGCATGCTGATTGCCTCGTCCTCAGAGATTGAGTCGTTGAGGTTGCCGCGCAGTCCCTCCACGAACGTGTCGAACTCACCGCGCAGTTTCGGGCTCGCGTTTTCCAGTAATTTGTTGATGCGAGTGATCTGGTTCTCCGCGATCACGGCGACATCGTCGGCCCAATCCTCCCAGTAGGTGCGGGTGCCCACCTTGTCCACCAGCTTGGTGTAGATCGCCTCCTGCCACTGCTCAAGCGAGAACAACGCGATCTGCTCCACAACGTTCGAGCTGTCGTCATACGGCTGGGCGTCATTCTCGTCGAGTTCTTTGACCTTGTCGTTCGGCTTTGTCACGTGATCAACGTCGAGGGGAAGCTCCGAAATGTTGCCCTCGTTGAAGCCAATCGAGTTCACCTTGGCGTTGAAACGATCATCGTGCGCACGCAAGGCGTTCAGGATCTGCCACACGACCTTGAAACGCTGGTTATCGTTCAGCGCCTCCGACGGCGACACCCCCGGCGGCACAGCCACCGGCAAAATCACGTAGCCGTAGTCCTTGCCCTCCGACTTCCGCATGACGCGGCCCACGGACTGCACCACGTCCACCATCGAATTACGCGGGTTGAAGAACACCACCGAGTCGAGGGCGGGGACGTCGACACCCTCGGAAAGGCACCGAGCGTTCGTCAGCACACGGGTCTCATTCGCCGGAATATCCGCCTCTAGCCACGAAATCTTATTGCCCCGCTCCAGCGCATTCATGCTGCCATCCACATGCTGCGCCGCAACCTCCAAATCCACATTGTGCAGCGAAACATCATTCAACACTGCGTGCTCCCGAAGCAGCTGCTGATGCGAGGACACCAACGCCGGGAAACTCTCCGCAATCAACTTCGACGTTTTAATATCCTTCGCGAACGCCACCGTACGACGCATCGGCTCCGCATCCTCATCAAAGCCGCCCTTCTTGCCCTGCAAACCCCCCGAACGCTTCGCCAAACCATTCCACGCGCCGATCATCGCAGAGGCCGTCGTCAAGTTCATGCCCTCATGCGTGCGCAACGCCATCGCCTCAGCCGCGACATCCTCATCCACCGTCATCACAAGCACGCGATAATCCGTGAGCAACCCCTTCTCGACGGCCTCCCCGAACCCCAAACGGTGCAACTCAGGGCCATACACAGCTTCATCGTCCATCGACGCCAACTCCGCCGAATGCTGCACCGCCTTATCCTTCACGCTCTCATCGAACAAGCGCGGCGTCGCCGTCATATACAAACGCTTCGACGCACGAATGAACTCCGGATCATGCACCTTCACAAAGTTCGACTCGTCCTCGCCGGCCAGCGTCACACCCGTCGTGCGGTGCGCCTCATCGCAAATAATAAGGTCAAAATCCTCCAACCCCAGCTGCTGCGCATCATGCACCGCCTGAATCGACTGGTACGTAGAAAACACCACATTCAGCGCCTTCGCACGCTTCCCCCGCTCATACCGCGCCGCAATATCCGCCCCAGAAGTAGACACCTGCACTTCCAAATCATGCGCCGCAATATCCTCCGCCTGCTTCCCCGCCTTACTATCGGAGCACACCGCGAATGCCTTCAAATCCATCGTCGCCTGCGCCGTCCACTCCTTCAACGACTGCGACAACAACGCAATCGACGGCACCAAGAACAAGATCCGTGCCTTACCGTTATTCTCCTGCGCAACACGCTCCGCCAAGCGCAACGCCGTAAACGTCTTCCCCGTACCACACGCCATAATCAGCTTGCCGCGATCATGCGTCTTGAACCCCTCCAGCGTCTTCTCAATCGCTGTCGCTTGATGCGGACGCGGCTCAAACGTCTCCCGGCGCGTCAAATGCACCTCAATCTCCGAACCAGGAAACACCACATCCCAATTCACCGGAGAATGCTGAATATCCGAAAACCCAATACGGCTCACCGGAATCTGCTGATTCCGCAACGCCTCCTCAGCATGACTCGACCACAAATCCGTCGTCGAGATAATGTAACGCTGAGCAAAAAACTCAACGCCCTTCTCCGTAGAAAACGAACGCCCCGACGCCTCAAAAAACGAATCCAGCTGCCCCTTCTGAATATGCGTCGTAGGCAGGTAAAACTTACACTGAATAGCCACCCACCGGCCGTCCTCCACCCGGCGCGCAACCAAATCAATCCCCGTATCCGCCTTGCCCCCATTAAACGGCCAATCAACCCAGCGGTACACCTGATCAAACTCCGGCGCCAACGTCGGATCCGTCCGGAAGAAATTCACCATCAACTTCTCAAACGCAAGCCCATACTTGCCCTGCGGCTGATTCTCACGGAGCTGATCAAGAACGTCGCTAAAGGTTGCCATTAGGAATAACCTGCCAAATCTGAACGGGAACGTGGGAACTAGGTGGACGGCCTGGGAGCAGAGCCCGTGGGGCGGAGCCCTCTGCAGGAGGGGTCCGCGTATTAATCTAGCTGGTTTGGTGGGGAGATATAGGCATCAAGACAAGAGTCGGGATTTTGTGAACAGAATTGCAGATGGGAGTGGTGGGGTGGGTCGTCAAAAAGCTGAGGCCCTAGACATTGGCAACGTGATTATTGGCGGTGCCCGTACTCGTATTCAAATCTCCCAAGAACTTGGATCAGCGACAGCGCGAGACGCTTCGCGGTCAAGGACCCACCGATTGCCAGAAACCCCTCCGTTTCCAACTGCAGGGCTGAGACCCAGTCCAGAGTTACCGGGGCCAGTTCCGGGGAAATCTCTTCGCGCATCAATTTCAGAAGTGCAAGGAATTCTTCATCTGACGGGTATTTGGAGGAATCCACAAGAAACACCTTTCGAATCATGCTCAACAGGCAACGTGCGCCGAAAACGTTCGCTGCTTTGGTAGCGGTCCCGGTACCGACAAGTTTTGTTTGAAGCCGAGAATCCGTGGCTCACACTGAGTTTCTTCCGTGAGCAGTAAGGTCCATGCCGTTCGTCGCCTCGATGCGAAGAAGCTGGACGCTTAACTCAACTCACCTGCATTTGAATGCTAGCATCGGGTCTGCAAATGGGAATCACGTAACTGCTCATGCCCGGTGCTCTCACCGAAACATACTTTTACCTGTACTCCCATTCCTCTTTTAAAGGCGTTCCCTCCGAGGTATATCGAAGGGAGCGTCCTTTTCCCATGGCGCCCACCGCATGGCCTATACTCATCACGACAGAAACCCCCTCCGAGCTTCCCGTCAGAACAGCGTCATATGAGAGGGGGGCTTTGATTTTTGGGCGAAGCCGGCGCCGAAAAGCAGTCCACCGTTGATCTGCAGAACGTTGGCAAGCAATGCAGCACCGCCCCACCAACCCAAGAAGGGCGACACCCAATCCCTTGGGTGTCGCCCGTCGAGGTTCTGGCTGTTAGTCGAAGTCCGTTAGTCGAAGTAGTGCTCGACGTCGATGGAGCCGCCTGCAGCTTCGAATTCGTCTTTCACTGCCTTGCGCAGGTCAGCGTCAGTAAGGAAGTCCAGCGCGACTTGAGCCAGCCCGTAGGCGCCGTCGACTGCACCGCGGTCGCCCTTCTCGGTGCCGACGGATGCCTCGAACTCGCGGGTGTGCAGCGCCTGGTCCTCGTTCGCGACCTTGATCAGCGGGTGGATGCCCGGCACGCGGTACGAGACGTTGCCGAAGTCCGTCGATGCGGCCAGGATCTCGGACACGACGCCACGAGGCAGTGGCTCGCGGCCACGGCGACGCTGTGCCTCGACCCAGCGGGAAACCAGTTGGTCGTTCGCACGAACGCCGAGGGTTGCGGGGCTGTAGTCCCATTCGATGTCGACGCCACAATCGGTCATCTGCGCGGCACCCTTCACCACGTTTTCGACGCGTCGCGAAAGGTCCTTCAGCGTGTCTGGGTACTTGGAGCGGACGTAGAACTTCATCTCCGCTTCCTCAGTGATGATGGATTGGCGGGTGCCGCCCTTCGTGATGATCGCGTGGATCCTATCTGATGGCGGAACCTGCTGGCGCAGCACCGCGAGGCCTTGGTACGTCATTGCTGCAGCGTCAAGCGCATTTCGGCCCATGAACGGCTGCGAGGAAGCGTGGGCGGCAACGCCATGGAAGGTGACGTTCAGTACGCGGCGTCCGAGCCAGACCTGGTCCGCCAAGTCGTAGCCGTAGGAGTGGACCATGATGCACGCATCCATATCTTCTGGTTTGAATGCGCCGCCGCGGGCCATGACTTCCTTGCCCGACGAGCCTTCCTCAGCTGGGGTGCCGATGTACTTCACGGTGCCCTTGAACGCATCCGGGTTCTCCCGGACGAGGGCTGCCAGGGCAAGGTAGGCGCCCAGGCCGGTCGCAGCCATCACGTTGTGGCCGCAAGCGTGCCCGATCTCGGGGAGTGCGTCGTACTCGGACAGGATCGCGATTGTTGGGCCATCCCCGTTGACGAGGTGGGACTCGAACGCGGTCTCTACTCCGTAGACGCCGACCTCGACGTCGAGGTCGTGCTCCTTGAGGATCTCAGCGATGCGCTTCACCGAACCGTATTCCTCAAATGCGGTTTCTGGGTTCGCGTGAAGATATTGAGACAGACCGATGATGGTGTCGGAGTGGGCGTCGACAAGCTCTTCGAGCCGATCGCACAGCTCCTTCGGCGCACCTTCAGCCGTCGGCGCATGGTAGCGCATTGTCTCCTTAGCGATCTGCGTCTCTGCAGCGAGATGCTGCGTAAATGCCGGGTTCGGGGGAGTTGGTTCGTGCATATCGCACATAATGATTCCTTTCTTTTAACCAAATATGGAGCCAAGTGCCATGCCTGTAGCGACAGCGGCGACGATCGCCACTACGCCCGGCAGCATGAACGAGTGATTGAATACAAATTTTCCGATTCGGGTAGTACCAGTCCGGTCGAAGTTGATCGCCGCAACGATCGTGCCGTACGTCGGCAGGAAGAATGCGCCGTTGACGGCCGGCCACATACCAGCCAACAGACCCGGCGCGAGCCCAAGGGAAAGACCAAGCGGCATCAACGTGCGTGTTGTCGACGCCTGCGAGAACAGCACAATCGAGCACGCAAACAGGGCAATAGCGAACATCCATGGGTACTGCGAAACAAGACCCTCAAGACCGCCGACGATAAAGTCTTCATTCGCCTCAATAACTGTGAGGCCCAGCCACGCGAGGCCGAAAATACCCACAATCGCGATCAAACCGGTCCTCGCAATAGAAGAGGTAGCAACCGCGCCGACCTTCACGTGCGTCACCGCAACCATGATCGCTGCTGCCGAGAGCATCAGAATCTGCAACAGCACCGCAATACTCAACGGCTTTCCTTCCTCCCCTGGAGGACGAAGTGCTGGAATTGCGCCAAAGAGCACGACAAGCACGACTGTTACCAGGAAGATCGCAGCAGTGATCCGCGGGGAACCCGGCCGTGCACCATTCTTCTCAGCGGTGACGTCCTCCTCGAGACGGCCGTCGGCACCAATACTTGCCGACGCCCCTTCGGTCTCCTCAAGCACCGCCACGGAGCCCTTTGAGGAAGCCAGGATCTGATCCTTCGCCTGCTCAACCGAGATCTTCTCCCGCTTTGCCTTACGCTGCGCCTTCACGAGAAGCGGGATGTCCTCAACCTCACCAGCTGCCACACGGCGTTGGAACTCCGGATCATCCTCCAACTCCTTGCCGTACCGCAACATCACAAGCGAAGCGACCAGCACACCGACGATCGTCGCCGGCACCGCGATCAGCATAATCTTCGGAAGTGAATAGCCCGCGCCCTCAACCACCACAATGAACGCAGCCATCGCAGCCGACACCGGGGACGCAGTAATGCCCTGCAAACTTGCAACAACACTGACTGAAATTGGACGCTCGGGGCGGATACCGTTGCGAAGCGCCGTATCGTGAATAACCGGCAACAGTGGGTACAAAATGTGGCCGGTACCAGCAGCGAACGTGAAAATATACGCCACCATCGGAGCAATAAACGTGATGCGCTCCGGGTAACGCTTAATGATCTTCTCCGCCATCCGGACGAAGAAATCAATACCACCAGCAGCTTGCATCGTCGCTGTCGCGCACGTGACTGCCAGGATGATCAGCATCACGTCCACAGGCGGCTTTGCCGGTGTCTCTCGAAAAACAAATGTCAGAATGAGAAGGCCGATGCCTCCCCAGAAGCCGAGGGCGATGCCACCGTGCCGTGAACCCAACCAGATGCACGCCAGCATTACCGCAAGTTCGGCAAGTAAAATCCATGCCATAAGAATCTCCTTAGCGGTATGTCATATATTTATCTATCTTAAGTTTGAAATAGGCAAAATAAATATTTATTCAGAAACTAATTACATGAGAAAAGTCACACCAATGAATGGCTGGAGAGTGGTATTTTGCGCGCGCGGGCGGGGCTGACGGCGATCTTTAGGCTCGGCCGCTGACCGGCCCAAACTTGACAAATGATTGGGGGGTTAAATAAAGGCGATCTGTATTTTTCCCACTAATTCACTGAGGAGTTCCTATGAACGTGAAGCGCACTATCGCCGTTGCGGCCGCCGCAGCGTCCATTGCCGGAGGCATCTCCGCTGCGCCAGCAAACGCCGAGATTTTCATCCCAGACACTGAAGGCGCAATTGCATCGTCCCTAAAAACGATCAACGGCTCGACGAACGCGGGCTCAAGCGTTGAGGACGCCTACAACTGGACTCAGTTCGGCTGGTTCGTGCTTTGGGCAACAGTCGCCGCAAGTGGCCTGGGCATCATCGGCCTGGTTGCACAGGCTGCGGGTGTCCTCCCTGCCGGCACCATCCCGCTGCCACGCTAAACCCACAAACTGCCCACAAGTAATTCACGACACCAACTAGGAGAACGCAATGAAGCGCATCACCGCAGCAACCCTCGCTGCCGCAACCGCCATGTCCCTCGCAGCAGCGCCAGCACAGGCGGAAGAACAGGACGTTGCGTATGAAGTAGGTAAACTCATTGGCCTTTGGGCCGTCAATGGAACTGGCCCCGTCCCTAACACGGAAGGTGCTGGCAAGATGGCTGCCGGCTCACTCAAGGCCGGATCCTCAGGCGAGGAAGCATATAAGGCTACGTAGGCAGGCTGGATCATCACCTGGATCGCCGTCGCGGCAACCGGCCTGGGCGCACTGGCCTTCGGCGCGAAGCAGGTAGGCCTGCTGAAGTTCTAATACACTTCACAAACTCCCCTCCAGGGTGCTGGTAGGGGAGTTTTTCGTGTTCCGGCTTGGGTTTGGCCGGTGGCGCACCAAAATCCGGGTTTCCTGTTTGCCGACGTTCTATTTGCCCAGGTCACTGCCGTCACGTCGGGGATTGTGGTGCACAGCTAATGTTCAGGAAGCCCTCTTAGCCACTCTGGTACTTCGGGTGCCCTCTCGAGCCGGGTTAAAAGCGTGGGCTTTAAGGAGTGCGACGCTGGTCGGCGAAAATCGGCCGGGCTGGGTGAGAAAGCACGACCTGCATCGCACGCTTCTAATCGAACGCTTTGAATGCACAGAGGTCGTGCCGTTCGTGTTTGTGGGGTTGCCGTGGTGAGCTGCCAGGGGTGAGCTACCCCTTGAACGCCCGCACCGCGTCGGCGAGTACGGCTGCCGACCAGGCGCGGATGCGGGCAGTCAGGCTCAGGCTGATGTCCGGGGTGAGCTCGCGACGAAACACTTCCAGGTTCCGTGGACCAGGACGACCAGATGGCTGCGCATACGTACAAGCCACGATGTATTCGGGGCGATCGGTGGCCTGCGGGTTGGCGAACACGCTAAAGTTCGCGGTCACCTGGGAGCCGGAAGATGAGGTTGGCGTGAGGGAGAAGGAAAAGCCGTCAGCGTCGGTCCAGGTTGGGGTGGTGCAGGTGCGGGCGATGGTGGCGTCGAAAAGAGGGTGCTGGAGTGCACCGAACTGGCGCTCGAGCTCCGTGAACACCATGTCCGCGAGGCGGAGCGCGGAGGCATCGCCGAGGTCAGCGAGGGCGGAATCGACGTCATCCGTGCCGCCGAGTTCGACCATCGCGACGTTCATCGTGTCAATCGCCCGCTGCTCAATGAAGTCAATGAACGGGCGGAACACACCCGCATCGGCGCTCTCGAGGGCGTCGTAGTAGTGGTGCTTTTGGTCGTCGAAAATGACGAGGGGGATGCCGGGATCCCGGTACAAAAACACCGACGCCAACGCCCGCGCCACACGCCCATTGCCATCAGCAAACGGGTGCACGCACACAAACGCATAATGCGCATACGACGCCTGCACCACCGGATGCGCCGCCACAAACTCATCCGAACGACACTGCTCCACCAGCCGCCGCATCTCACTCGGCGTCTCCTCCGGGGACGCATACACATGCTGCGAACCATCCGGGCGCACCGGGGAATTCTGCTGGGACTTATACACGCCACGCTGCAGTGGCTGCTTCTGGCGACGAAGCTCACCAGCAACCAGCACCCTGACCTCATATTCGTCCTGGCTCGCCATGATCGTTTCGTGCAGGCGACGGATCAACGACTCCGTCAACGGCCAACGGCCCGTAGCCACATCAAGCGCCAGGTTGTAGCCGTCCATCGCCGCTTCAAACGACGGCCGCACATGGACACCGCGCTCCTCCATCGCCGATTCCCAACCATGCGCCTGCTTCGCCACGGAATACGTAAAACCACGATCCGAACGAAACACCCCCTCAATCGCATTCGTATCGACGGCAGCAAAGCGCGTCGACTCACGCGAATAGCGAGCACGCTGCTCCGCCCCAAAACGCCGAAACTCGGCAGCAAGTCGCTCAAACGCCCCATGCCCATTCGCCTGGTTGGACCACTCAGCAAACGTCGGAAAAGGAGCGTACGCAGCAGATTCGTCCACTATGCGCCTCCCCAAACTCGGCGTGTCCTCATTGGCACAGACTCTAACACGAACACACCCCCACGCCAGCCCCCAGAAGGTGAACAACCGGCGGACGGGCTGGGAAAAGGCCTGGTGGGAGGTGAACAATAGGTAAAAAGTGGAAAAGAGTTTCATTCCCGGCGGGGGAGGAGAATAATGCCAGGTTGTGAGTATCACTATCCTTCTGATTCTGATTATCGCCGTGGCACTGTTCTTCGACTTCACGAACGGTTTTCACGACACGGCGAACGCGATGGCCACATCCATCGCGACGGGGGCGCTCAAGCCGAAAACGGCGGTGGCGCTCGCGGGCGTCCTTAATTTAATAGGTGCGTTCCTGTCGGTGGCGGTGGCGAAGACGGTGGCGAGTGGCATCGTGAAGTTGGACGGGTTCGACCTGACCGACACCATCGAATCCGAAAAGCTGCTGCTCGTGGTGTTCGCCGGGCTGACCGGCGCCATCATGTGGAACCTGTTCACGTGGCTATACGGGATCCCGTCCTCGTCCTCGCACGCGCTGTTCGGCGGACTGATCGGCGCGGCGATCGCGGCAATCGGGTGGGGAGGCGTCGTCTGGGAAGGCGTCCTGGACAAAATCATCCTGCCGGCCGTGTTCGCGCCGTTCGTCGCGGGGATCATCGCGGCCGTCGCGACGTGGCTGGTCTACCGACTCACCGCCAACGCCGAACACGAACACCGCGACACCTACTTCCGCTGGGGGCAGGTCGGCACCGCGTCGCTCGTCGCGCTCGCACACGGCACGTCCGACGCCCAGAAAACCATGGGCGTCATCTTCCTCGCCATGGTCGCCGCCGGGCAATTCGACGCCGACCACACCATGCCCTTCTGGATCCAAGCAGCGTGCGCCCTGGCCATCGCCATCGGCACCTACTCGGGCGGGTTCCGCGTCATCCGCACGCTGGGCAAAGGGCTCGTCGAAATCCACCCGCCACAGGGCCTCGCCGCCGAAACATCCTCCGCGGCAATCATCCTGACCTCCTCCCACCTCGGCATGGCACTATCGACGACCCACGTCGCCACCGGATCCATCATGGGCTCAGGCCTGACGGGCCCGAAAGGTGAAGTGCGCTGGGGAGTCGCCGGAAGGATGGCACTCGCCTGGATCACCACACTGCCGATCGCGGCAGCCATCTCCTTCGTCACGTGGTGGGTGGCGAAGTGGGCGTCGACAATTGGAGGCGACCTCGTCTGGGGAGGCATCCTCCTCACCGTCATCCTCGCAATTGGCGGCGGCTACATGTTCTACCGCGCGCAACTGCAGCCTGTGCACCGCGACAACGTCAACGACGACTGGGACCCAATCGACGGCCCCGAAGGCCCCCAAACCGGACCGACCGGGCCCGCGCACATCGTCGACACCACCCACGGACTCAACCACCACCTGGGCAAATAGGAGACACCAATGCTGAAATCACTACTCATGGTCCTCGGCGTAGGCATGCTCCTCGGCGCCGGACTGCCGACTCTGTTCTCCATGGCCATCCACTTCCTCTCCCCGGACGAAGACGGCACGGCGGCGAGCGGGGTGCGGCGTTTCGTTGGGTGGGCCTTTTTGGCCGTTGTGCTCGTGGCCGTGGTGGCCGCCATTTTGCTGATCGCGCGCGAACGGATCGAATACTTCACCGGGTGGGACCCGTACCCGTTCCTGTAGGTTTTCGTTCCGGTCGAGGTGTTAAAGGGCAGGGCCATGCTGGTAGCCAGAAACCGTCCTTGGCCAGTGCGAATGCGCGACCTGCATCGCACGCTTCTAATCCCACGCTTTAAATGGGTTGGGAGGTACTTCTGCGGTTCAGCCGTAGATCCTGACTGCACGAGAATGAGGGAAGGTCCGGAAAGCAATCGGTGCGATTACGATCCGGACCTTTATGGCGTTAGTGGCCAACTCGCTAGTCTCACGAAGCCCTTCACTTTGCTTGCCGGCGGGTGAGGGGCTTCGCCTTTACGCTGACATGGAGGCGTTGGGCGACTTCATGTCATACCCCATTATAGACGAGTTGTTGCCCTTCGGTTCAAGCCTGGGGAAATGAGTGTGCTGGCCACCGGGACTCGTTCCAGAAATACCTGCGACACGCCAATAGTGGGTGTTGACAAACTAATTGTGTGGCCCTAGAGTTACCTCAACGTGAACAGAAGGTTAACAACCTTCACACTTTGAAAGGAGGGACCCACATGATGCAGTTGATCAACCAAATCCGCACGTGGTTCCGCGACGAGAACAACGGCGTTGCCACCGGCATCGACGTGCTACCGCTCGCAGTCCTTCCACGGGCATAATTGCAAATGGGTTTGAGCCCGCACCCCTAGGTCTTTATGGCTGGGGGTGCGGGTTTTTGTGTTGGTGAGGGAGTGCGCACCAGATTCCAGGATTTTGGGAGGGCACCTGGGCAAAAGACCAGGTCGCAGGTTGGGCGGGAGGGAATGTGGTGTCCCCCAACCGAGTGAGTGCCAAAGGACGCAACCCCTTTTTCGCGACCTGGGCTTTTGCCGGATCTGGCAGATGGAATTGCGTCCTTTGGCACTGCCGCGAGGAGGCGCGCACCAGATTCCAGGGTTTTAGGAGGGGCCGCGTGGAAAAGCCCAGGTCGCCGCAATGGCCAAAACCGAAAGTGGTGCACGGGGAACGCACAGGCAACTCACAGGCGCGCCGAAAGCAAAGAAAAAGGCCCCCACGCTAGCAGCGAAGGGGCCCAAACGTCACAGCAAACAGCCCAAAACTAGTGGGCGACGGTGTGGCCGGCCTCGCGTTCGTTGGAGGAGCTGGTCATGGAGGCGAGGACCTCGCTGATGTGGAGGTCGCCGATGGGGGCTTGCTCGGGGTCGTCGAAGAGTTGGTCGCCGAGGATGTTGTAGACGTAGTCGAGGTCCTTGTCGCCGCGGCCGGACAGGTTGACCAGCAGGTTGAGCTCGTGGCCGTCGGCGTCGGCGACTTCGGCCAGCTTGAGGGCGTAGGCCAGGGCGTGGGAGGACTCGAGGGCGGGGATGATGCCCTCGTAGCGGGAGAGCAGGCGGAAGGCCTGGAGGGCGTCTTCGTCGGTGACGGCGACGTATTGGGCGCGGCCGATCTCGCGGAGGTAGGCGTGCTCGGGGCCGACGCCTGGGTAGTCCAGGCCGGCGGAGACGGAGAAGGACTCTGGGAGGACTTCGCCGTCCTGACCTGTGACGATGTAGGAGCGGGAGCCGTGCAGGATGCCCAGCTTGCCGTGGTTGAGCGGCGCGCCGTGGCGGTCGGTGTCCAGGCCTTCGCCGGCGGGTTCGACGCCGATGAGTTTGACGTCGGCGTTGCCGGGCTCGTCCTTGAGGTATTCGGCGAAGGCGCCGATGGCGTTGGAGCCGCCGCCGACGGCGGCGATGACGGCGTCGGGGAGTCGGCCGGTGTCCTCGAGCATCTGCTGGCGGGACTCGCGGGAGATGACGGACTGGAACTCCTTGACCAGGGTCGGGAATGGGTGGGGGCCGCAAGCGGAGCCGAGGACGTAGTGGGTGGAGTCGATGTGCTCGACCCAGTCCTGCAGGGCGATGTCGATGGCGTTGGACATGGAGCCGCCGGTGTCGTTGGTGACGGGGACGACGGTCGCACCCATCAGGCGCATGCGGCGCACGTTCGGCTGCTGGCGAGCGACGTCCTGCGCGCCCATGTAAATCGTGCACTCCATACCCATCAGCGCTGCGACCATGGCAGTGGCGGTGCCGTGCTGGCCGGCGCCGGTCTCCGCGATGAGACGGTTCTTGCCCAGCCGCTTCGCGATCAGCGCCTGCGCCAGCACCTGGTTGCCCTTGTGGGCGCCGCCGTGCGCGAGGTCCTCACGCTTCAGGAAAATTTTCGACGACCCAACCCTCGGCAGGTTGGCACATTCATAGACCGGAGTCGGTCGGCCGAGGAACTTCGCTTGGAAGCGCGAGAGCTCGTCGAGAAACTCCTTGTCCTCGCGGGCCTCGACGAAGGCGCGCTCCAACTGATCGAGCACCGGGTAGAGCGGCTCGGGAACGTACTGCCCGCCGAACTCTCCGAAATATGCAGGTAGAAGCGTGTCGCGCTCAATCTTTTCCACATCGGTCATGGTGAATTTCCTCCGCGTTTGTGAACCTTTGTTGTGCGACACTCTACCTCCAAAACAGGTAGTGTGGGGGCTTTCTGAACCCGAACGAAGGAGCAATCATGAAACGCACACTGACAGTCTTGGCCGCGGCGGCACTGCTCGCTGGCTGCTCGAACGGCGGCACTGAGGCGCCAGCAACGAAGACCGTGACGGAGGCTCCGGAGACCACGGTGGCGACGACGACCACGGCTGCGGCGTCGGAAAGCGCGGGCGAGGCCACCAACGACGCCGCGTACGAGGCAATCGAGGCCGCGCGCCCATTCGGCACCGTCATCTCCATCGACCGCGAGGACAACACCAACGCCTTCGAGGTCAAGGTCGCGGCAGAGGACAAGATCGTCGAGCTGCATGTCGACGGCAACCACGTCATGGAAAAGGAATCCGAAACCGACGCTGAGGACGTCGCGAAGGCGGACCAGGCAACCGTGGCGATCGAGGACGCGATCAAGGAGGCGCTGGGCCAGCACGACGGCATCCTGGATTCCGCGGAGCTCGACGAGGACAACGGCGTGCTGCAGTGGGAAGTCAGCATCGATAACCCGGACGGCTCCGACCTGGCCGAAGTGAACGTGCCGGCGAAGTAAGGATTACCGCTACCGGGGTCAAACCCGGGTGGGTGCAGCAACGCACCCGCCCGGGTTTTTGCGTTGGTGGGGGAGGGGTGGCGTCGATAATTAGTTGGATTTTGTAGCTACAGCAACATGCAGCGCGTAATGTGTGCCGCGTCACTAATTGGAGTTGAAGGGAGTGAACATGGGCATCGTTGCGTTGATAGTGTTCATCGCGATCACGGTTGTGTTCAATGTTTTGCTAAAGCGCAATATTGCAGAAGCGCTGCTGATCGGCCTGGTCGGCGTGGCGCTCGTCGGCGGAACGAGGGCGCCAGAGCTGCTATGGCTGGGAATTAAAAAGGCCGTCTCCTCGGAGGTCACGTTCGCCGGTATGGCGTTCGTGTTCATGGGGATCATTGTGCAGTCGACGGGCTTGATTGACAGGCTGATTACCATCCTGAACTCGATCTTCGGCCGGCTGCGCGGCGGGGCGGGCTACGTGTCCACCCTGGCCTCGGCGATGATGGGCCTCATCGCGGGATCGACCGCTGGCAACTCCGCCACGGTCGGCTCCGTGACCATCCCGTGGATGAAGCAGACCGGCTTCTCCTCCAACAGGGCAGCGACCCTTGTCGCAGGTAACTCCGGCCTGGGCGTGGCGCTGCCGCCGAACTCCACCATGTTCATCATTCTGGCGATGCCGGCGGCTGCGGCGTCGTCGGCAAGCCAGGTGTACGTGGCGCTGGCCTGTGCCGGTGCGTATGCGGTGCTCTACCGCCTGGCGGTCGTGTTCTTCTGGACCAAGAAGGACCGCATCCCCAAGACCCCGAAGGACCAGATCGTGCCGTTCGGGCAGGCGTGGGCGCAGGGGTGGCGCTCGCCGTCGATCTTCCTCGGCATCATCATCCCGGTGCTGCTCACCATCGGCCCGCTGGCCAACTGGTTCAAAAACTCCACCGGCGTCGGCGAGGACGGCATCAAGGCCATCTCCATCATCGTGTGGGTTCCGGTGTTGATCACGCTCATCGCCCTCATCGAGGGCGCCGGCCGCATCCGCCGCAACAACGCCCAGTTCAGGGCGCAAATCGTCCGTGACCTACCGAGCTTCGCCACCGTCGGCATCTCGCTGTTCGCAGCGCTCGCGGCCGCGTCCATCATGGAGGAACTCGGCGTGGGCGACCAGCTCTCCAACACGCTCGGGGCGATGGACCTGCCGAAGTGGGTCATGATCCTCGTCGTCGGCGTGCTCGCCGTCGTCGTGGCAACCCCGCTGTCTTCCACTGCGACGGCAGCCGCCATCGGTGCCCCGGCAGTCGCGGCGCTCACCGCGGTGGGCATCGACCCGACGGTGGCGATCGTCGTCACCCTGCTGTGCACATCGACGGAGGGGGCGTCGCCACCCGTGGGCGCGCCGATCTACCTCTCGGCCGCGATGGCGGAAGCCAACCCGACCAAGATGTTCATCCCGCTCATCATCTACTTCGTCCTGCCGATGATCCTGCTGGCGTGGCTCGTCGGCATGGGCATGGTCCCCGTCTACGTACCAGGAGCGTAAACCCATGAACCCAATCTTCAAGCTCTTCTACATCCTGTTCTACCTCTTCCTCGCCGCGTTCCTCCTCGGCGGACTCGCACTCGTCGGCATTCAGGCAGTCGGTCTTGTCACCGGCAGCGGCGACACCATCACCGGCGCCAAAGCGGCGCTCGCGCCATGGGTCTTCGGCGCAGCTACACTTTGTGCAGTATCCGCATTCGTGCTCGGCTACCGCCCAGAAGCGCTCCGAGCACAACGCGAACAACGCAAACGCGACAAAGAAGTGCAGTTCCACGAGCACCGCGACCACGACCGCGACCGCAACGAAAACAGCGCAGAATAATAGAGGACACGCATGAACACCACGCCACACGCCATCCGGGCCAAGCTCCGCAAAGACATGCCAACCCGGGCCGCCTACTCCTCTGACGCATCACTCTTCCGACGCGTCCCGGCGGCAGTACTCGAACCCAGCAGCGCACAAGACGTGCTCGGCGGCATCGCCTACGCACGCGAACGCGGCTGGTCCATCGTGGGGCGTGGTGGTGGATCCTCCGTGGCGGGCAACGCCATCGGCGACGGCCTGGTCATCGACACCTCCCGCTACTTCAACCGCATCCTCAACATCGACCCGGAGGCCAAAACGGCCACCGTGGAACCCGGCGTCATCTGCGACCAACTCCGCGACGCCGCCGCACCATACGGCCTGACCTACGGCCCCGACCCATCCACCCACTCCCGCTGCACCATCGGCGGCATGGTGGCCAACAACGCCTGCGGCTCCCACTCGGTGGCCTACGGTACCTCCGCCGACAACCTCGTCGACATCACACTCGCGCTCGCCGACGGCAGGGAAGTCACCTTCAGCGCCGACGGCTGCGACGACCCCACACTTCACGACGCCCTCTCCGACCTCTACACCCGAAACCAGGAACTGATCCAGCGGGAACTCGGGCGCTTCCCGCGCCAAGTCTCCGGGTACGGGTTGCACTACCTGGGCACCGACATGGCCAAAGCCATCGCCGGGTCCGAAGGCACCCTCGGGGTGATTACGCGGATGACCGTGAGGCTCGTCGATAAGCCGAAGTACACCGCACTGGCCGTGCTCTCCTTCGCGGACGTCTTCGCCGCCGCCGACGCCGCCCCCAAACTGCGCCAACCCGGTGTGGCCACCATCGAAGGCATGGGCGGCGACCTCCTCGACGCGCTACGCAGCAAAAACGGGCAAGAACACGCCGGCGAGAACCTCCCCGGCCAACCCCACGCCGGCGGCTGGCTCTACTGCGAAACCGAAGGCGACACCCTCGAGGAAGCCATCGCCGCCGCCGAAGCGCTCACCACCACCGTCGAACACACCGGCGCCGTCGTCGTCAGCGACCACGCCGAAGCCCGCGCGCTGTGGCGCATCCGCGAAGCCTCCGCAGGCACCGTCACCCGCCTCCCGGACGGCGGCGAAGCCTGGCCCAACTGGGAAGACTCCGCCGTACCGCCCGAAAACCTGGCCAGCTACCTGCGCGGACTCTACGCCCTCATGGACACCTACGGCTACCGCGGCATCCCATTTGGCCACTTCGGCGAAGGCTGCGTCCACGTCCGCATCAGTTTTGACTTCCACTCAACAGAGGGCATCACCAACTTCAACAACTTCATGAACGACGCCGCCACACTCGTCACCAAGCATGGCGGGTCCCTGTCCGGCGAACACGGCGACGGCCGCGCACGCTCATCCCTGCTGCACACCATGTACAGCCCCGAAATGCGCGCCATCTTCGAAGAATTCAAACTGCTCTTCGACCCGCAACGCATCATGAACCCCGGCGTCCTCGTCTGGGCCGACGCCGTCACCGACGGCCTGCGCATGGAACCCGCCCAACGCACCCACGAAATCACACCCGTCCAACTCTTCCCACGCGACAACGGCAGCTTCACCGACGCCGTCAACCGCTGCGTCGGCGTCTCCGCCTGCCGCTCCATGGACGGCTCCATGTGCCCCTCCTTCCAAATCACCCACGACGAAATCCACTCCACCCGCGGCCGCGCCCGCATCCTCTCCGAACTCTTCCGCGGCGAAACCATCACAGGTGACGACGCCACCACTGCCCTCGACCTGTGCCTCTCCTGCAAAGCGTGCGCCTCCGAATGCCCCGTCAACGTGGACATGGCCACCTACAAAGCAGAGTTCCTCAACGACCACTACGCCGGCCGCGTCCGCCCACGCGTGCACTACCTCATGGGCTGGCTGCCAATCCTCAGCCACATCGCCCACAAACTCCCGCTCGTGCCACGCATCACCAACTGGGCCCTCCACGCCCCCGGCGTCTCGACGGCCGTCGCGAAACTCGGCGGCGTGGACACCGGGCGGCCGCTCATCAGCTTCGCGCCGGAGTCGCTGCAGAAGTGGGCGCGGAAGCGTTCGGGGGCTGCTGGTTCGGGAACTTCGCGTGAGCGGATTGTGCTGTGGCCAGACAGCTTCAACAACAAACTCAACACCGGCCCGGCGCGAGCGGCCGTCGAAACGCTGGAGATGCTCGGCTACGAGGTCATCATCCCCGACGGCTTCGTCTGCTGCGGCCTGACCTGGCACTCCACCGGCCAACTCGCGATGACGCGGCGCGTGCTCGAACACTCCGCGCACGTGCTTAAGCCGTACCTGGACCAAGGGCTGCAAGTTGTCGCGCTGGAGCCGTCGTGTACCGTCATGCTGCAACACGACGCCACCACCCAAACCGCCGACCCCGCCGTCCGCGAACTCGCCGAAGCCACCCACACCTTCGCCGAAATCGTCGCGCCGAAAATCCAGGAGCTCGTCGCCGAGGGCAAGGTGCGCAAGCACAGCGGCAGCATCCTCACCCAGGTCCACTGCCACGAGAAGTCACTCGGCGACCCGCAGCAGTCCTCCCTGATCCTGGCGGCGCTCGGCTACGACGAGGAACAGATCCAAACCGGGTGCTGCGGTCTCGTCGGCAACTGGGGCTTCGAAGACGGCCACGCCGAAATGTCGCTGGAGCTGGGAGAACGCGAACTGTTCCCGCGCGTGAGGGAACACGACGGCCCCGTCGTCGCCGACGGCTTCTCCTGCCGCACCCAAGTCGAGCAGGGCACCGGCACCCAGGCGCAGCACGTCGCCGAAATCGTGCGCGATGTGCTGCGGGAGGAGCTCGGGTAGCCGATTTCAAGTAGCGTGTGGGCATGAACCACACCATCGAACACCAGCTACAGCACAGGACGATCCGCGAGTTTGAGCGGAGGGGCGTCGATAAGGAGGTGCTGGACCAACTGTTCGAGGTCGCGATGCGCACCGCCAGCTCGCGTGGCCTGCAACAGGCCAGCATCATCCACGTCACCGACGCCGACCTGCAGCGAAGGCTGGCGGAGATCGGGCAGCAGGAATATGTCGGGCGCGCACCCGTCTACCTGCTGTTCATCGTGGACACTGCGCGCAACGCGGCACTGCTGGAGGAGCCTTCGGCGGCCGGGCACACCCGTCCATTCGTCGAAGGGTTTACCGACGCCTGCCTCATGGCTCAAAACGTTGTCAACGCGGCGGAATCGCTCGGGATGGGAGCCAACTACCTCGGCAACATCCACAACGACCTCCAAGCCGTCGTTGACCTGCTGGAACTGCCACGCTTTACCTTCCCAGTCGTCGGGCTGACCCTGGGCTGGCCCGCCCAAGAACCGCAGCTCAAGCCACGCATCCCGGCGCGGCTTCGCGTCATGGAAAACACCTACCAGGCCCCCGCGAGCTGGGAGGAGGCGCTGGGGGAGTACGACCAGGAGATGACCACCTACTACGACCTCCGCGACCAAAACCGCAGGTCAGACAACTTCTTCCGCCAAGTCCGCGCAGGGCTACCCACGCACGCCGTGCCGCAGGACGGGTCCCTGGATGTCGCGCGGCGGCAGGGGTTCGAGATCTAGTTTTTTGGGAGCGAGTGCCAATAGACGCAATTCCTGTTGGGTGAGGGGGTAAAAGCCCAGGTCGTGAAGAGGGGGTTGCGTCCTTTGGCACTGAGGTGAGGGAGAGTGCACCAAATTCCCTCACTTGGAGTTGACGACCTGGGGAAACGCCGAGGGGGTCTGGCGGAAAACGGGAATGTGGTGTCCCATCGGGAGGGAGTGAGTGAGGCTAGAGGCCTGTTTGTGCGCTGAGGATCTCCTCACGCAGACGCTCGAAGGACTCGCACCCCTCCAAAAAGCTCACATCGGTAAGTGCCTCCACCCAGCGGGACCGGTCCGTCGTGAAGCGGGAATCGTGCTTTCGCTTTCGGCGCCCGCGGGTGGCGAAGTGGGCGTCGTGAAGCTGTTTTAGCCGATCCTTCGCCGCGATATTCGGGATAGTTTTCCTGGCTGGCAGATCCTTCGCAGGAATGTTGATCCCCAGCTGTGCCTGATACTGCGGACTGTGCAGTGCGTGGAGCACCCACGCCTCAGTCATTTTCACCGGCACAACGGGAACAACCGCGAACTCCGGGCTGACCTCTTCGGACGCCTGGTGGACTTCAAGCTCACGGCGCTCATAGCCGTCATTGTCTGCATCCCGATGAACAAAAACAATGTCTGGTGTTTGACCCTGATCCACGATGAGCTGAAGGACATCAGCCGTGCGCTTCGACCCCGCGAAAGGCTGAGCAACAATTTGGGAGTCAGCCCCGAATCCGAGATCGATGAGGAGCGCCTTGAGCGGGCTCATCAAGCCATCGTCGCTGGTGCCCTCGCGAACGAGCAAACAGTACAGCGGCCTACTCATCGATCCCCCTCATCGTCTGCCACAAAGAGCTCACGGAAGCTGAGCTCCGGGAACGACTCGCGAAGAAGCTCCTCAACGTTCGCAGCCGAAGCCTTCACCTTCGACTTCCTCCAGCTCCCCTCCGCCACCACCGGGGTGAGGACCAGCGAGCCATTCATCGGATCCTTCGACCCCAGCAGTAGCTCATCGAAATTGTCTTTGTGCAGCGCTAAAAATGCTGGTGAATGGGTATTCACGATGACCTGACGAAGCGGATTCTCCGACCCGATTGCTTCCTCAGGGTCCACGCTCAAATCGTGCAACAGCCAATACATCGCCTGGATCTTTAACGGGTGAATGCCGTTCTCGGGCTCTTCGAAGCAGATCAGGCGACTCCCACCGGAGTCAAGCAAGATCGTGCCTAGGACCAGAAAGCGCAGCGTCCCGTCAGAAAGAGAACGGGCAGACACCACACCGCCATTACCGACCTGCGCCTGCAGCGTAAACACCTGGCGTGCCTCGTCAAAGTCCACCGTAACGCTGCGCACATCGACAAGATCTCCGACGATGTCAGCAAGCTCCGCAAGCACATCATGATCCGGCGACTGTCCCACAAGACGATCCAACGTCTTCGGCAGGTTCCCGCCCTTCGCACTAATAAAGTCGGGAGCCAACGCCTCGCTCGGCGCGCGCATGGCACTCGGCTCAAGGGAAAGGTACATCCACGCATCCAGCTCCCGGCGCGCCGCCATAATCACCGGATACTGGTCCTGCTGCCCATACACCGACAGCGCAGTACGGGCCGGCGCATCCCCGCTCAGCGACACCAACGACGGCCTTCCCTGACTTCCATGCCGCACATGGATTTGTCGTTCCTGCTCACTCGTCTCAATAAACGCTTTTCGACGTCCGCCCATGATCGCAGACTCAACAAAGCTTTTCTTTGCCCAACCCAGCTGATCTCGAGCATCCGCCTTCGTGAGCGGTTTTAGCTCCTCACGGGTGACAACAATGCTGGAAACGTTCCTATTGTTGCCAACAGTCACGTCCCGCAGCTCAAGATCAACCTCATACCGGAGATACGTCTGATCAGCAGTAATCGACTTGCCGAAGGAATCCTCAAACTCCTTCTCCGTAATCATCTCCGCAGCAAACGACATCTTGCCACCCGGCGCGAAAATATCGCGCACGTCGCCGCCATTGCCCCGGATCTTGATGGCAGCCTCATTCAACGTCCGCGACCCAGTGAGCGCTAGGAACTGGAGGGCGTCGAAAAGATTAGATTTACCAATAGCATTCGCCCCGGCGACACACGTGTAAGGGCCGAGGTCGATAGCAAGGTTGCGCAGGTTCTTAAACCCATCAACTTCAAAGTGGGTAAGCATACCGAAATACTAACCCACGCCTACCGAGTCAAAGACGCGATGGAACCAAAGCGCGCGACGCAGCGTCAAACTCTTGAAGAACCTGAACCATCAGGTTCCCCGACAGGAAAGGACACCACATGAAGCGAATCATTACTTCCGCAACCGCCGTAGCCCTGTTGGCTACGACCGCAACACCAGCACACGCAGCGAACGTTGAGTACCGGAATGGCACCTGCACGTTCACCCTGTTCGACGACGAACTTCCCAGCCTCAAAGCAAGCACCATCGCACCCAAGAAAGCACTTTCGGAGGATGGGTTACGCGAGGCATTCGCGCTGGTAACGCCACAAGAAGCATCCGAAAAGCTGGCGCTCCTCGATCAGGAGGTCACCGCACTCACCAAGCAGCGCTCCGAACTTCTCGACGCCACCACCATCGGCACAGCCGACGAACAACAACTTAAACAGCTCAACTCCCAGCTCAAGTTCCTTCGCGCTTTCGAGCCTGCCCTGAAAGCCTGCTCTCAGCGCGAAAATCACGGGAAATGGACAGTTAAGACCACAAGCCCACGGCCAAAGCAAACTGCACCAAAGCAGACCGGGTCAATCGGCAACAGCGAAGGAAGTAGCATTAAAGATGTGAGCCCAGCAGAGATGCGCGATTGGCTCAGCGTCGCTGGCCCACTCGCCGGGATCTTCCTCGCAGTAGTGCTCGGCGCGGCCGCACTCGTGACCGTGGTATTCCCAACATTGGCGCCGAAGCTGCCGTTCTAGGCGCACCTATTTCGGGGGTAGTTAGGGGATGAACTCCAAACATTTATCGAAAAACTGTTTCCCGAATAGTGGGGATTCAATATATTTTCGAGCTAGGTAGTTCACCTAAAGCCCCTTATTTCTTACCCCTGAAAAGAGGTTCACATGAAGAAGATCATCACCGCCGCAGTTGCTTCGGCAGTCATCGCTGGTGGCCTGGCCGCTCCAGCACAGGCAGCTGACAACCAGCCACAGGAGACCAAGTGCAAGATCACCTACCCGGTTGCCAAGGAAGGCGACAAGGCCGAAACGAAGGAATTCACCAAGGCTGAGGCTGACGCACGGCTGAAGAAGGACATCGAGGCTTCGGCCAAACTGGTCAAGGAGCGCGCTGAGGTCGAGGCACAGCTCAAGGACAAGAAGATCAAGCAGAAAGACGCCGACAAGAAGTTCAAGGAGATCGACGCAAAGCTCGCCACCCTGAACGCCACCGCCCCAGCACTTCGCGCTTGCGCAGCTGGCAAGGACCTCTCCCCATCCAGCTCCAAGATCGAGTCCACCCTCAGCTCCATTGACGGCAAGCTGAACAACTACGGCATCGGTGCCGTAGCTGGTGGCTCCGTTCTCGCGCTGATCGCCCTGATCGCAGTGGCCCTGCCACAGGTTGCACCGATGCTGCCACCAGCAGTGCGCGACGCGCTTCCTTTCTAAGAAGCATCTCACCGATAGATGTGGGCGACCCATGTGGGTCGCCCATTTTTTATGCGCTTGGGCTAGAAGCCTAGGGGGCGCGCACCAAATTCCAGGATTTTCGCAGGCGGGTTTGGAAAAGACCAGGTCAGCTAGGGCGCGGGAGGGAATGTGGTGTCCCATCGGGGGTGCCAGTGCCAAAGGACGCAATTCCTGGTGGGGGTGAGGGCAAAAGCCCAGGTCGTGAAAAGGGGGTTGCGTGCTTTGGCACTGGGGTGAGGGGGAGCGCACCAAATTCCCCCTCGTGGAGTTGGCGACCTGGGGAAACGCCGAGGGGGTCTGGCGGAAAACGGGAATGTGGTGTCTGGGCGGGGGACACGCGCACCAGATTCCTGGTTTTTCGGCGGCCAGGTTTGGAAAAGCCTAGGTCGGCGGGGGTACGGGAGGGAATGTGGTGCGCGCGACAGGGGAGTGAGTGCCAAAGGACGCAATTCCTCGTGGGGGTGAGATCAAAAGCTCAGGTCGGCTGCGAACCGGAAGGGAAGTAGGCGCGCAGTTCAGGCAGTGGGGGTGAACTTTCGGGCGAAAAGCACCCGAGAACTATACAAAGTGTGGGCCAGGCCACTAACCTGCCCGATATGACACACAGCACATTCACTGCCCAGAGTGGGTCGGGCAATAGCTCCAGTGAAGCCATGATTGACCTAGCGGGCGTACAGAAGCACTTCGGCGACTACCACGCGCTTCGAGACATCAACCTTACTGTGCCGAAGGGCCAGGTAGTGGTGGTGCTCGGGCCGTCGGGGTCGGGGAAGTCGACGCTGTGCCGCACGATCAACAGGCTCGAAACGATTGACGAAGGCACCATCACCATCGACGGGGTCCCGCTGCCAGAGGAGGGCAAGGCCCTTGCGAAGTTGCGGGCGGACGTCGGGATGGTGTTCCAGTCCTTCAACTTGTTCCCGCACCTGACCATCAAGGACAACGTGACGCTTGGTCCGTTGAAGGTGCGGAAGCAGGGGAAGGGGGACGTCGAGAAGCGGGCGATTGAGCTGCTGGACCGCGTGGGCATCGCGAATCAGGCGGACAAGTACCCGGCGCAACTGTCGGGTGGGCAGCAGCAGCGCGTCGCGATTGCGCGGGCGCTCGCCATGTCACCCAAAGTCATGCTTTTCGACGAGCCCACCTCCGCCCTCGACCCCGAAATGGTCAATGAAGTGCTTGATGTCATGGCCAACCTCGCCAACGAGGGGATGACGATGCTCGTGGTCACACACGAAATGGGCTTCGCCCGGCGCGTCGCAGACCGCATCATCTTCATGGCAGACGGCGCGATCATCGAAGACGCCACACCCGAAGAGTTCTTCACCAACCCGAAGACCGACAGGGCGAAAGACTTCCTGGCCAAAATCCTGGCCCACTAACCGAAAGGACAACACCATGAACATCCGTTACGCCGCACTCACCGCCGCGCTCTCCGCTGCTGCCGCAACCCTCGTCGCCTGTGGCGGCGGTGCCGGCGAAGGCACCGACCTCCTCGGCCAGATCGAATCCGGCCAGGTCACCCTGGGTACCAAGTATGACCAGCCGGGCCTCGGCCTGCGTAACCCGGACGGCACCATGTCCGGCCTCGACGTCGACGTGGCGACGTACGTGGTCAACCACATCGCGAAGGCGAACGGCTGGGCAGAACCGACCATCACCTGGCGCGAAAGCCCATCCGCACAGCGCGAAACCCTCATCCAGAACGGCGAGGTCGGCGCCATCGCGGCGACCTACTCCATCAACAAGGGCCGCTCCGAATCCGTCAACTTCGGCGGACCATACCTGGTCACGCACCAGGCGCTCCTCGTCAGCAACGACAACACCGACATCAAGGGCCTCGAGGACCTCGACGGCAAGATCCTCTGCTCCGTCACCGGCTCCACCCCAGCCCAGAAAGTCAAGGACGCCTTGCCAGGCGTGCAGCTCCAGGAGTACGACACCTACTCCTCCTGCGTTGAAGCACTCCGCCAGGGCAACATCGACGCCATGACCACCGACGCCACCATCCTGCTCGGCTACTCCGCCCAAACCCCAGGCGACTTCAAGGTCGTCGAAATGACCAAGGATGGCAAGCCATTCACCGACGAGTACTACGGCATCGGCCTGGCAAAGGGCGACACCGCAGGCACCGACGCCATCAACAACGCACTCAAGGAACTGCAAACGTCCGGAGAGTTCGACGCCCTCGTCGATAAGAATCTTGGCGGCGACGACGCAGTCTCCGCAGGCACCCCCGGCGACCTCTCCTTCATCGAACAGTAAGACCCCCTAAGGCAGGAACATCATGTCCACACTCTGGTCCGACCTGGGCCCGCAGCTCTGGGCGGCCTTCTGGCTGACCATCAAGCTCACCATCTACTCCGCAATCGGCTCCATGATTGTGGGCACGATCCTCACCGCGATGCGAGTCGCACCCATCCCCGTGCTGCGCGCGATGTCGACGTTCTACATCAACGTCGTGCGCAACACACCGCTGACCCTCATCATCATCTTCTGCTCCTTCGGGCTCTACCAAAACCTCGGCATCACGCTTGCCGATAGAGAATCCGCGACGTTCCTGGTAGATAACAACTTCCGCCTCGCCGTACTCGGGTTCATCATTTACACCTCGGCATTCGTCGCGGAATCGCTGCGCTCCGGCATCAACACCGTCCACTTCGGGCAAGCCGAAGCCGCCCGATCCCTCGGCCTCAGCTTCGGCCAAACATTCAGCAACATCATCTTCCCCCAAGCCGTCCGCGCAGCCATCGTGCCACTCGGCAACACGCTCATCGCGCTGACGAAAAACACCACCATCGCATCCGCAATCGGTGTCGCCGAAGCATCCCTCCTGATGAAATCCACCATCGAAAACCACGCCAACATGCTCTTCCCCATCTTCGGGATCTTCGCACTCGGCTTCATCATCCTCACCCTGCCAACCGGCCTCGCCCTTGGCGCCCTCTCCGAACGCATGGCGGTGAAAAAATAATGAGCGTCCGCGCAACAGTACTTTACGACGTCCCCGGCCCCAACGGCCGCCGCACCAACCGCATCCTCACCGGCATCAGCCTTGCCGTCTGCCTCGGCATTGCCGCATGGGTCTTCTGGAAGCTGCAGGCCAACGGACAACTCGCCGCGGCGAAATGGACCCCGTTCCTCAACTCCCAAACCTGGACCACCTACATCCTCCCCGGCCTCATGGGCACCCTCAAAGCAGCAGTGGCATCCATCCTGCTCGCGCTGGCCGTCGGCATCCTCCTCGGCCTAGGCAGGCTCTCCCGCAATCGTTTTGTTCGTTGGGTATGTGGCGTCATCGTCGAGATCTTCCGAGCCATCCCAGTGCTCCTCCTCATGATCTTCGCCTACCAGCTCTTCGCCATCTACCACCTCGCCCCGCCAAAGCACCTGGCGTTCGCCGCCGTCGTCTTCGGACTCACCATGTACAACGGGTCCGTCATCGCCGAAATCCTCCGCTCCGGCATCAAAAGCCTCCCCAAAGGCCAAACCGAAGCCGCCGAAGCACTCGGCCTCACCTACGGGCAAACCATGCGGACCATCCTGCTGCCCCAAGCCATCGCAGCGATGCTGCCAGCCCTGATCGCCCAAATGATCATCGCGCTCAAGGACTCCGCACTCGGCTACCAGATCGGCTACGTCGAAGTGGTCCGCTCCGGCATCCAAAGCGCATCCGCCAACCAGAACTTCCTCGCCTCGCTGGCCGTCGTGGCCATCATCATGATCCTCATCAACTGGGGACTCACGGTGCTTGCCCAACGCGTCGAACGCCAACTGCGCGCCGGCCGCGCCCGCCGCAACATCTTCGCCAAGGTGCCCGAGGAAGCCGACCAAGGGTTGGACACCAAGGACAACGTCAACGTCGACTGGCACGACCCCGACTACGTGGAGATCCGGAACCCGGACGAATAGTTGCTGAGGACTCCAGTGCCAAAGGACGCAATTCCTGTTGGGGGGAGGGGGTAAAAGCCCAGGTCGTGAAAAGGGGGATGCGTCCTTTGGCACTGGGGTGAGGGGGAGTGCACCAGATTCCCCCTCGTGGAGTTGACGACCTGGGGAAACGCGGAGGCGCCCTCTCAAAAACGGGAATGTGGTGCGCGCCTAGGCGAGGAGGGCGTCAACCAGGTCGAGGGCGTCCTCGACGGAAAACTCCTCGGGGCGGTTCGCTTTGTGGGTGGAGTAGGCGTCGATAATCTGGCGCCACCTGCGAGGAATCCCCTCCTCCTCGTACACCGCGCCCAGGAACGCGCCGGCGATCGCGGCGTTTGTGTCCGTGTCGCCGCCCATCCCGACAATCGCGACGAGGTCCTCCTCGAAAGAGGTACCGTTCGCGACGAAATAGCACACAATATTCCAGGCGAACTGCACGTACCCCATGCGATGGCTATAAACATCCACGGGAAGGTACTGCATGAACTCCCTAATTGTCGACGCCTCATCCCCAGCCGCCGCGAGCAGCGCCTCGCGAGGATCCTCACCACTGATCGTGCGTGCGAGCGCCTCACAATACATACCGTTGATGGCCACCGGGTACTCGTTGGGGTGAGTGAGGCGAGCGTCGGCGCGGGCGTGGTCGCCGGCGAGCTGCGGGTCGTGCGCGTACGCGATGGCAATCGGGCTGACCCGCATCAACGCACCGTTCGACTTGCTAGCTGAGTTCGGCTCAAACGGTGGCCGAAGCGCAGCCGCACACGTATTGCCGATATCCGGCGGGAACGACGCCGCCCACCGCACATACGACTCGAACACGTCCTTTTCTTCATACCCGCCGCAGCGCACCATGCTGCGGGCAAGCGCCAGCGCCAGCTCAGAGTCGTCGGTGGCCTGGCCCGGCGCGACATTGAACGGGCCGCCACCAGTCAGCTCGCGGACACCATCCGGGAAATTGCGCCGAATCTGCGCGGGGGAAGAGAACTCGACGATCGCGCCGAGGTTATCGCCAATGATCTGGCCGTACATAGCGCCGCGGGCCCGCGCGCGTAATGACTGATCCATGATGGGTTCCTTTCTCTGGTGGTTGCTGGGGGTCATTGGGGGTTGCAAGTATCAGGATACGAACGGGACCGACACGGCAGGCGTATGAGGCGAAATTATGTTCGGGGTGGGGGTGCCAGTGCCAAAGGACGCAATTCCTGTTGGGAGAGGGGGTAAAGGCCCAGGTCGTGAAAAGGGGGTTGCGTCCTTTGGCACTGAGGCGAGGGGGAGTGCACCAAATTCCCTCACTTGGAGTTGACGACCTGGGGAAACGCTGAGGCGCCCTCTCAAAAAACAGGAATGTGGTGTCTGGGCGGGGGACACGCGCACCAAATTCCTGGTTTTTCGGCAGCCGGGTTTGGAAAAGCCCAGGTCGGCGGGGGACAGGGAGGGAATGTGGTGCGCGAGGGGCCTCAGCGGGCCCACCGAGGAGGCTAATCCTCGGAGAAACCGGCCTGGTTGAGCTCCCAGTAGGCGCCACGGCGGGCGAGGAGGGAAGCGTGATCGCCCTGCTCGACGATGTGGCCGTCCTGCATGACCAGGATGAGGTCGGCGTCGCGGATGGTGGAGAGCCGGTGGGCGATGACGAAGCTGGTGCGGTCGGCTTGGAGGGCGGCCATGGCGTGCTGCACCATCAGCTCGGTGCGGGTGTCCACGCTGGAGGTGGCTTCGTCGAGGATGAGCAGCGACGGCTTCGAGACGAAGGCGCGCGCGATGGTAATCAGTTGGCGCTCACCGGCGGAGAGGGCGCCGCCGTCCTGGTCGATGACGGTGTGGTAGCCGTCGGGGAGGGTGTGCACGAAGCGGTCGACAAGGGTGGCTTTGGCGGCGGCGATCACGTCCTCGTCGGTGGCGTCGAGACGGCCGTAGCGGATGTTTTCCAGGATGGTGCCTTCGAAGAGGGTGGCGTCCTGAAGCACCATGCCGACCTGGCTGCGCAAGTCCTGGCGCGACATCGACTGCGTATCGACGCCATCAAGGAGAATCTGACCCGAGTCGATGTCGTAGAAGCGCATCAACAGGTTGACCAGGGTGGTTTTGCCCGCGCCGGTGGGCCCGACGATGGCGACCTTCTGGCCCGGTTGCACCTCGAGGTTGAGGTCCTGGATGAGGGGAGTGTCGGTGTAGGAGAAGTGGACGTCGATAAATTGGACGTGTCCGGAGGCGCGCTCGGGGGTGGGGTGTGACTCGCGGGGTTCTTCGGGGGCGTCGAGGAACTCGAAGACGCGCTCGGCGGAGGCGACGCCGCTTTGCACCATCTGGGCCATGCCGCCGAGCTCCCCGAGCGGCTGGTTGAACTGGCGCGAGTACTGGATGAACGCCGTCGCCGCGCCGAGCGTCAGCGAACCATTCGCGACCTTCAGGCCGCCGAAGACCGCGATGAGGACGTAGGACAGGTAGGAGATGAACTGCATGACCGGCATCATGAGCCCGGAGAGGAACTGCGCGGAGGCGGAGGCGGTGTAGAGGTCGTGGTTGCGGGCGTCGAAAATTTCTTGGGAGGCGTCCTGGCGGCCGAAGAGCGTGATCACCTCATGGCCCGAAAAGGACTCCTCGATGTGCCCGTTGAGCTGGCCCGTTGCGCGCCACTGCTGCTTGAAGTGCCGCTGCGAACGCTTACCGATCACCCCAACCACCAGCGCCGTCAGCGGAATCGAGACGAGGGCGAGGAGGGTGAGTTGCCACGACACCGTAAACATCATCGCCATGATGCCCAACACCATCAGCACTGACTGCAACGCCTGCGACAACGCCTGCTGCAACGTCTGCTGCACATTATCGACGTCGTTCGTGGTGCGCGACAGGATATCACCGCGCTGGCCGCGGTCGAAGTAACTCAGCGGCACCCGGTTCAGCTTCGCCTCCACCTGGGCGCGCAGGCGGTAAATCTCGCGCATGACCATGCGGTTGAGCAGGAAACCCTGCAACCACATCAGCAGGCTGGCACCGACGTAGAGCGCCAACACCGCCAGGATCAGCTCGCCGAGGCGCGAGAAATCGACGCCCACACCAGGAGTCACATCCATCCCGGACAGCATGTCCGCGAACGTGTCCTGGCCGCCCGCGCGCAACCCCTCAATCACCTGCTCCTGGGTGGCGCCGGCGGGCAGGTGCGCGCCGATCGCGCCCGAAAAGATGACGTCCATCGCGTGGCCCATCACGCGCGGGGCGTACACATTCAGCCCGACCGACACGCACACCAGCGCCACCACCAGGGCAAACAACGCCTTGTGCGGGGCCAGCAGACCGACCAGCCGCTTCGCGGACGGCCAGAAGTTCTTCGCGGAGCGCGGGGCGCCGCCGAAGTGGCCGTCCATGGAGCCCTCGAGCTGTTGGATTTCCTCGTCTGTGAGTTCGACTTGGTCTTTGGCTTGGTTGTTAGCCATTATTTTGCCTCCACAGTCTGCTGGGACCGGACAATTTCCTGATACGTCGGCGAGGACTGCAGCAGCTCATCGTGGGTGCCGCGGGCCACGATGCGGCCGGCGTCGAGCACCAGGATCTGGTCCGCGTTCTGGATCGAGCTGACACGCTGCGCCACCACGATCACCGTCGCCTCGGCGACGTGCTCGGCGAGCGCTGCGCGCAGCCGGGCGTCCGTGGTCATGTCGAGGGCGGAGAAAGAGTCGTCGAACAGGAGGACGCCACGCCGCTCCACGATCGCACGCGCGATGCAGAGGCGCTGGCGCTGCCCGCCGGACACGTTCGTGCCGCCCTGGGAAATCGGCATCTCGAGGTCATCCACGAAGGTGGCCTGCGCGATCTCGAGCGCCCGCCACAGCTGCTCATCCGTCGCATCCGGGCTGGCCACGCGCAAATTCGACGCCACCGTCCCCGAGAACAAATACGGCTTCTGCGGCACCATCGCCACCGCATCCACCAGCTGCCCACGGCGTAACGACGCCACATCCCGACCACCAACCAGCACCCGACCGCCCGTCGGCGCGTAGAGGCGCGGAATCAACCCCAACAACGTCGACTTGCCCGAACCCGTCGAACCGATAATCGCGGTCGTCTCACCAGGATTGGCCTGGAAGGAGACGCCGTCCAGCACCGGTTCCTCTGCGCCCGGGTACGTGAAGGTCACGTCCTCGAAGGTGACGGTGCTGTTTGCCGGGTCGCTGGCTGCGCTGGCTGTGCTGGCGTGCGGCTCGGTCAGCGACGGCTCGTGCTTCAGCACCTCCGTGATACGGGTGGCGCACACCAGGGCACGCGGGAGCATCATCGCCATGAACGCGCCCATCATCACCGCGGCGAGGATTTGTAGGAGGTACTGCAGGAACGCCGTCAACGACCCGACCTGCACCTCACCCGCATCCACACGGTGGCCGCCAAACCACAGGACCGCCGCCGTCGCCAAGTTCAGGATGAGCATGATCACCGGGAACATCATCACAAACAAATTGCCGATCCGCAGACTCAACCGCGTGAGGTCGGCGTTGGCGGCGTCGAAACGCTCGGACTCGAACTCCTCCCGCGTAAACGCGCGGACCACGCGCACGCCCGCGATCTGCTCGCGGAGCACGCCATTAATACGGTCAATCTTCGACTGCATCGTGCGGAACAACGGAAGCAGCAGGCCGATCAGCGCCGCCACAACCACCGCCAACACAAGCACAGAGACCGCGACCAGCCAGCTCATGCCCGGATCCTCCCGAACCGCCATGACCACGCCGCCAACCATCATAATCGGCACCGCAACCATAAAGTTCAAGAACATCAAGAACACCTGCTGGACCTGCTGCACGTCATTCGTCCCGCGCGTAATCAGCGTCGCCGAACCGAAGTGCGACATATCCTCCGCCGAGAACCGCGACACCCGACCAAACACCTCCTCGCGGATATCGCGGCCCGTGCCCATCGCGGCCCTCGACCCAAACCAGACCGCCGCGCACGCCGCGATCACCTGCACAAACGCCACGGCAAGCATCACGCCGCCGGTACGCCAGATGAAGGGGACGTCACCTTGGGAGACGCCTTCGTCGATAATTTTTGCGTTCAGGCTGGGCAGGTAGAGCGTCGCCGCAGTCGTGATTGCCTGCAGCAACACCACCGCGAGCATCGCGCCGCGGTACGGGCGCGCGTGCCTGCGCAGGAGCCTTACGAGGTCCATGGGCGGTCCTTTACAGATTGTGGAATTGGAAAGTTTGATTGTAGGCGTCATTTTTTGGGGGGACAGGTAGTGATGATGAGTTTGCTCGAGATTTTGTGAACAGAATTGCGTTTTTGCTTGCGCCCCACTTTTCCCTTTCCGACGCCCACTTCGCCCCCACCGCGCCAACCGGGTACCATGGAACGCGGTCAGTCACCATTGCCTGTCACATTGCTAGTCTCTGCTGACAGCAACAGCGTGACGACCTCCTTTCGGGTCTGGTGGGGCCCGAACCTAAAGGGCCTGGTGGGGCCCATGGTGGGGCAGCCCGCGCGGTACTACGGTACGGCGCGGGCTGTTTTGGTTGGGGGTGGGGCGGTTGCCCCCAGACCGAGCCGACGAGAAAGTTCCCAATGTTTTTTGAAAACCGGGAACGTTCTTTGTGGACAGGCGTCTCCACCTGGGGAAATACCGCGGCTGGTCGACCGGAACAGGCCCGAAACCCAAAATGGTTCCCGGGCGCGGGAACAATTTGTGTTGGGGCGGTAGTGCGTATTGGATATGAAACGGATAGGCCGTATACTGACGGGAGTGAAACGGGAAAACGCCCGTACTATACAGGTCCCAGGCCCTCACCGTCGTGAGGGCCTGCCCTTTTTGTTGGGGTGGTCGTACTCACCCCCAACCCTTCCTTCCTGGGCTTAAGGGACATTTTGTGTGTTTTTACGGCGTGTCGCGATAAGGGACATTTTGTGTGTAACTAGCCGCGTCCAGCCCACCCTCTTCTCACGCCTAAGCTGGGTTCCACTGATGATCAATGCCGGTATCGAATTCTTTCGGCCCGTCGACCTCTTCCCGTCGACCTACTCCGGTTTACCAACGCAGGTCAGCGCAAAATCGGCAAAATAGCCCCAAAATCATCCAAATCACCGCTGACCTGGGTTGGTCGACGCAATGAGGTCGACCGGAACCCCCGATACCTCTATGCGACCAGAATTGTGCACGTCAAGGGCTTTGCTCGTCCCCTTGGCTATATGCGACCGCCCAACGCACAGGCGGCTGGTTCTAGTCCCCCCTAGAGCACTCGATCTCGCTGGGGTCCCTGCGCTACCCGCAGACTTCATACCACACACCAGACGTCATTTGGTGTTGGTTTCTCGAAACGGGCGAATGGAACTGTTTTGAAAACCATATCTGGTTGTTGTCCGAGGTCATCCCAGGAAACCAGATAGATTTATACACACAAAATGTCCCTTAAGCCCCTTCCTGATGGATACGAATAGCTATCAACTAGCGCGAGTTAATTCTTGACCTCTGGAAGCCTCCAGATGCGATTGCCCAGGGGCGTGACTTTGACCCCCCGTCGAATCTTCATCATGAAGTCTTCGTCCTCTTCTGTTCTTGGTATGTAGGCAAAACCAGGTGTGCTGGTCAAGCCCATGATGGGTGGGTACTCGGGGTTGTAGTCGAGCACCACGTTGAACGTGCGAAGCCGGTTAAGGAAACTTTCAGCACCCGACATTAGTTTAATTTCTCCCAGAAACCGCTTGGAAATCCTGCTGACAATGCATTCACTTAAATATACTCGCTGTACAACGCACTCCAATACAAAACCGTCTATTTAGCTTCTTGATACAAGCATCACGAGGAGTAACGCCGACTCCGCATTCTCTCCTCCTTCATCTTTCACGATTGGGTGGGGTAGCCTTGGAGTTCGTCACGCGGCCTTTCATTGAGGATCTCTCTCCGCTTGGTGAAGTGAAAACACTCGTACTCCGCCGCGTGGCTTACCCCAATTAACTCTACTCTCTGTCTGCTTGGTGCAGTAGCTCTTGGGGATCATATTTCTGATATGCTTGCAATCAGCCGACAAACGTTGGTTTCCAAAGTGCTTTCCCAAAGCATAGAAATGCCTCCGGACATTAGAAGCGCGGGTTTGCACATATTTTCGAAAGGATCACTTATGTTGAATCTAGAAGAGCTTCTCGAAGCATGTAAGCCTGGCGGCCCATCAGTTTGGTCATCCGTCACAGAGCTCTCTGCAGCGGCTGGGTCGCACGCATCCATCACTCCAGCAAAGTACGTGCAGGGGAGCTCGCCTTGCTTCGCATTCGAAACCAGGTACATCAATGGCGAACCAACAGAAGTTGTGGTTATTGACAGCACTGCGTCGTCAACCAACCGCGGCGAGCAAGGCATCAGCAACTCTATTCTCGATGGCGACCCACTGATCTCCCGCATTCCACGCATTGCTTTGTCGTACGGCGACGAGACATTCACCGATATTGACCTGCCACACCGTTTCGCTGATGGACACATCCGCGCCGGCAGCTACGAGGGTGAGCCCGTTACACAGGCCGATTGGTACCGCGAGATTCGAGACTCGAAGCCACGTAACTACCGAGCACTCCTCAACACCGCGCCAATTGCAATCCTTTGCGGTGGTTGGGATTCCGTCCGTCCAGAGAACCAAGTTCGAATTCGACGCTCGATCACCGGAGAGACCATCGGCGTCCTCGCCGATCAGGCCCGTCCAGGCTCCGAGCAGCAGGGGGCTCGCAGTGGCGCACGCGTCGACCCAGTCGGGGCATCGGTGCAGCTGGACCCGGCTGCCTTCAAGAAGATCATCGATAACCAGGCCGATGAGATTTCTGCAAGCAGGCTCAAGAGCATCCATGACAAAGTGAAGAAGGCCAAGAAAGATGAGACGTTCTCGGGTTCCGCAGTCGGTGTAGGTGCACTGGCCCCTTCACTCGATCCGCTCGGAGGAGTGTCCTGCTCCCGCGTGATTCGCTCCTGGGTACTCAGCTTCACGGCGTTGCGCCAGATCAGCTTCGGTGGCACCCCTGAAGAAAACGTTGCTGGCCGTGCACTCATCGCTGCCCTCGGCTTTGCGCTCATCGCCCGTGCAGAGCAAGAACTGTACTACCGCTCCAACTGTGATCTCGTTGAGGTTGCAGCGCCCGTCGTCAAGCTTGACCAGCGTTACGGTGAGCACAAAGAGCTACCACCGCTGTCCATTGAGGCTGCTGACGCGCTACTCAAGGAGGCGCTCGACCACGCTGAGGCCCTTGGAGTCGCTGACTGGCACGGTCAGATCCGCGAAGTCATCGGCAACCCCGATATCTACGCCGGAGCGGCCGAACCAAGCGAAAAGGATGAGTAATCATGGCCCAATTGACGTTGAAAGCGTCGCTTCCTTTGGGCACCTACTACGGGCATCGGAATGACGGGTCCGTCGAAAACTCGCCGTCACCCCTACGACTACATGCTGCGCTTCTCGCTGCTGCTGGTCAGGGGCCTACGTCCGAGGATGGTCAGCCGTCTGATGCGTCGCTCAAAGCACTGCGATGGCTTGAAAAACACCCACCAAACGGGCTGTACCAGCCTGAGACACTGCTCCTCAATCGAGGTCCCCACCGGATTGGGTATAGAGATGTAGGAACATTCGACGCTACGAAGAACTCGATTCGCAAAAAGGTGGAAGCACGCCCGATTTCTGACGGCGTCGCAGTACGTGACTACTACGGCTTCATGTGGCATGACGTGCCAGAGGATGTTGCTAAGACACTCACAGTTCTTGCTGAGGATGTGCCGTACCTCGGCGAGAGCCACAGCGTAGTCACGATTAGCGCCGAGCGCTTTGAACCGAACCTGTTGCTTTCTCCGACGGCGAACTGCTTCACGCGCGAGGCTCACTCGCGCTCTGTGCCAGCCGAAGGCCGAACTGATGCGCTGATCGCTGCGTTTAACGCGCGGTTTAAAGCCAAACCACCATCGCTGAGCCGTGACAAGTTCTCAAAGGGGCAGAAGCCGGCGAGTGAAAAGCCGTCAGAGGCTTCAACCGGTGAAACTTGGTACGAGCCCGTTGAAGGCGAGCCAGAAACAGCGCCGTGGGCGACGGCGTATTTGTTCAATCTCGATCGAGAAGTCGACAAACGCGACCGCGTCGCACTGTGTCTCAGCATGCATAAGGCACTGATTTCGCGGATTGGTTTTGGCGCTGCCCCCCTGATTACCGGGAAATACAACAAAGGTGTGTTGCCCCCAGCAAACCGGCTTTCCATCCAGTACATCCCGACAGAGCTTGCCCAACTGCTTGGAGAAAATGGCCCTCTACTAACGCTTTTTGTACCCAACGGTGCTTCACCAGAAGAACTGCAGCAAGTACAGGAAGCGGTACATATCCAGCATCTATGGTCAAGCAGCTTAGGGAAAATCGGTGTATCCTTTGCAAACACCACCAGATCTGGAACCCGGTTCTGGCCGGCACCGGCAGCTGGCAAGCACCGTCTCTGGGCGACCGAGATGCCCATCGTTCCTGAGCTGCGGCGGATCCGCGATAAGGACTCGGAATGGACTCTCGCGGATTCAGCGCTGGTCTCTACAGGATTCGTATGGCGTGACAGGTTCAGCATAGAAGGGAAGGGGCCGAAGCGGTACATCTCTCTTCGTGACCAGGTTGCACAACACAACGTCGTTGTAGCCAAGACGCAACTCGTCACCCGCTCCGTGCGTAAGTTCGCGCACCATTCGCCGGAGGGCGTCCCCGTACAGCCGTACGATGCTGTTCTCGACTTGGGGCGGTTGCACCATCCGCAAGCAGCGATAATGCTCGGCCAGTCACGTCACCTTGGTGGGGGACTGCTGTATCCCCTCGACATCGAGCTTCCCGTTCCGGAACAGACAGAGGAGTCATGATGGAACCAATACAGTTACATGATTTCGACGAGTTTTTTGCCGCAATGAATGGCGGGCACAAACCATTCAGTTGGCAACGTGCACTCGTCGGCCACGTCGCGCAACACGGAGTGTGGCCAGACCAAATCGTCGCCCCAACAGGCGCCGGTAAGTCTTCGGTCGTCGATGTTCACGTTTTCCTCAACGCGCTGAGTGCGTGTGGGAATGCGCCCAGGATTCCACGTCGACTACATACCGTTGTGAACCGGCGCGGCCTTGTGGACAACCAGTACCAGCGGGCACTCTCTATCCAATCAATGCTCAAAGAGGCGCTGCGGGACCCTGCAGCAGCATCGGATGTTGTTCTTCGAGTGGCATCTGCACTCCAGACATTCAGCGGCAACCGGCAAGGGCATCCTTTTGTTGCGTCAGTGCTTCGTGGCGGTCTGACCTCACGTTCACTGCCTGTTAGCGACTTCTCGAGCTGCGCCGTCATTGCCTCAACGCCGGATATGTGGGGTTCACGCGCGCTCTTCCAGGGTTACGGTTCAACGCTGTATGCGCGTCCACGTGAAACCGCGCTCATGACGATGGACTCCGTTGTGGTACTCGATGAAGCACACCTCAATAGGCAGCTGCTGGTAACGGCGCGACGTATTCGAGATATCCAACAAGCAGGAGCTAAAACGGGGATTCCGGAACTCCAGGTAGTCGAGACGACAGCGACGCCGTCTACGCACAATACCGAGTACTCCTCTATCGGAGTAGATCCCAATGACCTTGAGTTTCCCCGCGACGACGCTCTTCATCAGCGCCTTCACGCCACGAAGCGCATCACCCATGAGCAGCTTCCGAAGTGGAATGGCAAGATGGGGAATCGCGCCGTCGTCGATAGTTCGATAGCCCGCATTGAGCAGTGGCTCGACGACGAAACCCGGACGGGAACCATTGGTTGCATCGTGAACCACGTGGACACAGCAATCAAGATCTCCGCTGCGCTGAAGAAAGCAGAGGTTCGTGCAGTACTTCTGGTCGGTCGTTTGCGGCCGCACGACCTAGAAGGCATCGAGAAGAAATACCCGGGGATCTTCACCCCCCAAGGCCATCCTGACGTTGATGTTGTCGTAGCAACGCAGACGCTCGAGGTAGGCGTTGATGTTGACTTCCAGTACATGGTGACAGAGCTTGCCCCAGCAACAGCAGTTCAGCAGCGTATTGGCCGACTCAACCGGCTCGGAAAGTACGATGACGCTGAGCTGGTCATTCTGCAACCAACAGAGGATGCAGCCCCGAAGCGGGACTGTCCCCCATATACAGCAGAAGATTTACGTAATGGGCTTGCATGGATCAACCAGTTCAAGGACGGACAGGACATCAATCCAGCTAAGGTAGGCGAGCACCCTGCACCCGCAACGGATCCGCGGCGCCTGCTATACCAGCGTCTCGAGTTCCGCGATGTAGAGCTCCTGGCAAAGTCCTCCGAGCGTCTCGCCCACCCAATGGAACTCGAGTTTTGGCTGCGTGACGATCTCTCCGACGAAACTCCGCAGGCCGGGGTAGTGGTTCGTCACACTGTCGCCCAGACGGCGGAGGCCACCATCGAGCTTCTTCGAACAATCCCTCCGACTGCTGATGAGGTCTTTCCTGGAAGCATCACTACGGTCAGGGAGGTCGCTTCAAAGGTAGCCGAAGCATTGGGCCCCGACCCTACAATTCCCCAGCTTGTCTATCGTGCCGGCGAGATTGAAGTACTGGAGGAGGTCAAGGACCTCAAGCCTGGCGACGTCCTCATTGTCACCGCTGATATCCCAATCACTACTGAGCAGGTCTTATCGGTCCCTGCAGGAGATAAGAGGACACCCGAGGAAGCAGGTATCGATGGGGTTACAGTGTATCTACCAAAGGATCAGGGAGAACTCGACCTCGAGTTATTCCGTGCCGCGCACGAGCTGACGCCGGCGGAGTTCACAGAGCTGTGGTATTCCCGGTTCCCTGACGACGAAGCACAGGCACCGAGTATCGAAATCTCTACCTCTATCGTCGAGGATCCGCGCGGCGACATGGCTGCCTGGATCATCCGGCGCGAGTCGAAGATACTGCGAGCAGACTCCGAAACGATTCAGGAGTGGACACCTCGCGTGCAACCAGGCGGCAAAGTGCCTCCGACGCTTGCGGATCATCAACGTGACGTCGCCCAACGCGCGCGTGAGATCTGCGATGGTCTCGGGGTGGAGAGCTCCTTTGCTCAACACATTATCACCGCTGCTGAACTGCATGATGAAGGAAAACGGGATCCTCGATTCCAGCGCATGCTGAAGAACCCTGATGTCACACACCCCTGGGCAAAGAGCCTCACTCGGAGCCGTCAGGAAATCCTTCGTTCGAAGGCAGGCTCAGGGCTGCCTGTCGGTTGGCGTCACGAACAACTTTCAGCAGTGATTGCTGAGGAGAAGCGGCTGTCCGGCGATGAGCGCATCAACAAGCTTGTCGTCCACATTGTTGGGGCAAGCCACGGCAGAGGACGCGACCTCTTCCCGCAAACCGCCGAAGAGCTCGCTCCAGGGTCTGAAACTGCTCACCGACTGTTTACAGAAGGGCAGTGGGAGAGCAACGTCAGAACCCTCACGCGGAAGTTCGGCGCTTACACCCTCGCGCTGTGCGAGTCCCTTGAGCGGGCTGCAGATGCTCAGATTTCAGGAGAAGGACGATGAAACACTCAATCACAGTCGCAGGCGATATCTACTCGGGGTTGACGCACTTCGCTCTTGCAGGTCTTAGCCTCATTGCAAGGTCGCTCACTGATGGAACAGTAACCACCCATTGGAATAACGACCCAACTCCGAAAGGCGTCCTCGAAATGGAGGACGTCACTCCGCTTGAGCTTGCCGAAGCAGCAGCGCAGATCAGCCAGAGCTGGCATGACGGTTGGGCTACAACCCAAGTCCAGTACGGCGAAGGGACATTCTCTCCTTTCAGTCCACGCTTTAAAGCGATCAATCCCACCAAGTTCCCCGAGGACTGGACTCGCCACCAGGAGGCTCGATCGAAGGATCTCGACCAGCTGCAAGAACAGTCAGACATGTTGGGACTACAGTTCATTCAGGCTCTCGGTGAGGCTGCCTACTGGAGGTTCAACGGCAAGGACCCTCGTCCTGATAACGGGGCGTCCCGCTGGGAAATGAAGACCCGCAATGCTGGCGAGGAATTCGTTTCCCAGAAACTGTCGAAGTTCGTGGAAGAGCTCGCAGCATGGGATCCGGAACGTGTGTTGGCAGGTTGGCAAGGGGACAAGATCGAAGATCCCTTTGGCGCCGACGCCTCCCGAACACCATCGGGGTTCACCCCTCCCGGAGAAACTGATCTGGCGCTCGCATTTGCTGCGCTCGTAGGCATCGGTCAGTACCCAGTTGTTCCCCGGATTTCGCACGTGACGTTCACACCAGGGGCCTACCCGGATACCGCCCATCATCCGCAGTTGGCTGTATTACCAGTACCAACTACGCCGATAAGTCCAGAGCGGTTCGAAAGCATCGTGTTGTCTTCTTCGTGGAGTGGCATAGTCAACGCCTTCGGCGCCCAGGCTGAAGGGAAGACGGAGGAAGGCATCCTCCCGGAGCAAGCGATCGCGTCCTTGCGCGCATACGGTGTGCCAGCAGCTGCAACATTCCGCATCTATGTAAGTCCGGCAAAGGCCCCCGAACGCTACTTCGAGCGAGGAAGGGTCCAACTACT
>NZ_JBSZCG010000158.1:0-781 GCF_054166365.1 Corynebacterium sp. UMB8791
TAGTACACCCTTAGGGGCCTTAACCGGCGATCTGGGCTGTTTCCCTCTCGACTATGAAGCTTATCCCCCACAGTCTCACTGCTATAGAACACTTAACCGGCATTCGGAGTTTGGCTGATGTTGCTAAGATGATAGTCCCGCTCAACCAACCAGTAGCTCTACCTCCGGCAAACTACTATAACGCTGCACCTAAATGCATTTCGGGGAGAACCAGCTATCACGGAGTTTGATTGGCCTTTCACCCCTACCCACAACTCATCCCCTCAGTTTTCAACCTAAGTGGGTTCGCGCCTCCACAACCTCTTACAGCTGCTTCACACTGGCCATGGGTAGATCACCCCGCTTCGGGTCCAGGACATGCCACTTACAACACCCAATTAGGATTCGCTTTCGCTACGACTACCCCACACGGGTTAACCTCGCGACATGCCGCTGACTCGCAGGCTCATTCTTCAAAAGGCACGCCATCACACACACGAGGTGCTCTGACGGATTGTAAGCGCACGGTTTCAGGAACTCTTTCACTCCCCTCCCGGGGTACTTTTCACCATTCCCTCACGGTACTTATTCACTATCGGTCACACTTAGTATTTAGGCTTACCGGGTGGTCCCGGCAGATTCACAGCAGATTCCACGAGCCCACTGCTACTCGGGCAAACAATCACCACAACACGACACGCCTTCACGTACAGGGGCTCTCACCCTCTCCGGCACACCATCCCAGGTGACTTCCGCTAACACGCCGCATCATAGGGGTACATGGCAGCATACCCACAATCAT
>NZ_JBSZCG010000160.1:0-713 GCF_054166365.1 Corynebacterium sp. UMB8791
GCTTCCTCCCGACGCTTCGCATCGAGTTCGAGCTTGCGCTTTTGCTGCATCAACGCGGAGACTTCCTTGCGTAACTGCTGGATTTCAACGCACTCATCCATCGTCAATGTTCCAATCCTCCTTGGTGTAGTACGCGTGGTGAGATCACCATCGGCAACCATTGCTGTCCAGCGTCGCATGGTGTGGTCAGCAAGTCCATGTTCAATTAACCACGCTTCTTTCTGGCCATACGGCACCAGCTGATATTCAATGACCATCTCACGGATGTAGTCAGGTGAATACCTTCCCCGATATGCTTCATCAACGCTGCGTTTGGCTCGTTGAATACCATCTAAACCATCAGTGGTGGACTTTGATAACTGTAATGCGCGGGCCCAGCGCTTGATATCGCAAGACTGGATTGCCTGTCGGGTGCACCATGGGCCTTTCGTGCCGTACGGCAACCGGTTATAAATCGTGATCATTTGTCGCTGCTGTGCTGGATGAAACCACCTGCCAGAGCCAGTAGTGCGGTACGGGGAGAACACGAACGCTACTGCTTGAAGTGAGGCCAACGTGTCTTCATCGAGTACTTGCCCCGCTGCCAGCACACGCGGTGGCATTGCTAGGATCTCTTTGACTTCCTCGCGTGATGTTTTAGTCTTGCCCCCGTGGGTCCTTACCGGGGTTGCAACGGTCGGTGGTGACGTCAACGCTGACGGCACCAACTCAGG
>NZ_JBSZCG010000161.1:0-702 GCF_054166365.1 Corynebacterium sp. UMB8791
ATGGTGACCACAAGCAAAATAATGGCCAGCACCCAGGAGATACCCGAGGAGGGATCGAATAGGAAACCTGAGGCCTTATGCCAGAACCACAGGATGGCCGAAATCGGCACATACACGAAATTGAGCACGGTCTAAGATTCCTGGCGCTTCACCAGACCGGCTTCCTGGCGGGCACGCGTGCGGTCAACAGACATGCGAGCGTTGAAGTGCGTTGCAAGTGCCGCGATAACAATCAGCGGAATGGCAACGATCATGATGTCCATGCGGGTGAAGTCCGCAGGCGTACCAGGCACAGTAAAGGCTGCGTATTGATCCTCACCCATACCAACCGAACTGGACAGTGGAGCATTGAGCACACGAGCCAGCAGGAAGGACCGCACCTCATCTACACCGAAGACGTAGTTAGGCGTATTCCAGTTCTGCTCCACCGACATGCCGAGCGCATTGCCCGTCGTACCCGTTCGGTTGAACGAACGCAGCACGTGGAAAAGGCCAATGAACACAGGCATCTGAACCAGAATCGGCAAACAGCCGCCGAGCGGGTTGACACCCATTTCCTTCTGTAGCTGGCGCATAGCAAGAGCCTGAGCCTGCTGATCGTTCTTGTACTTCTCCTTGATGGCCTGCATCTCAGGAGCGAGCTGCTGCATCTTGATGGCAGAACGCTGCTGGTTCAGCATCGGCTTAAACAGGAGGATACGG
>NZ_JBSZCG010000162.1:0-692 GCF_054166365.1 Corynebacterium sp. UMB8791
ATGGAATATCCACAGTCTCTAAACTTTATAGCAAAGCCTATGAGGATTTATGTTATAGTCCAGTCAATCCTAAAGGAAATCAATCCCAAATACTCCCTGGAAGGACTGATGCTGAAGCTCCAATACTTTGGCCACCTGATGCAAAAAACCGACTAATTGGAAAAGACCCTGATGTTGGGAAAGATTGAGGGCAGGAGAAGGGGGTGACAGAGGATGAGATGGTTGGATGGCATCACCAACTCAATGGACATGAGTTTGAGCAAGCTCCAGGAGACAGTGAAGGACAGGGAAGCCTGGCATCCATGGGGTTGCAAAGAGTCGGACACGACTGAGCAACTGAACTGAACATATGCCTTTAAATTTGCCTTTTTAAAGAAAATTTTATCCAGACACATGGTTAAATATTCAAGCACTATAATAAAATACATTACAAAAGTCTGTTTTTCCGCCAGTCCTCCCTTACCTCAATCCACCCCACTGCCATCTCCCCTTGGCCTCTCTCATTTGTCCAGTTCTGGGACAATTGAATAATCTGGAATGTATCCAAGAATTCAGAATGTATCCAAGAGTCCAGAGGGGGCCTTAGGGAAAACAGACACCCTCTTCTTCTTGGTTTCCCTGACAATCAGAAGCAATAAAGCTTTAGCTACAAAATTTTGGATGCTTACTATGCTTCATGTGCGATACTGAGC
>NZ_JBSZCG010000163.1:0-611 GCF_054166365.1 Corynebacterium sp. UMB8791
AGATGTGTATAAGAGACAGCGCTTTGCTCGTTGCTCAACGCCTCACAGACACGGATTAAAATCCGCATCCGTTCACCGTTTTTTAAAGTCCGTTAAAAGCATGATGCCATCTCCGAGAGATAATCTCGTCAAATGCTAAATCGTGGGGGTCCCCTTTGGGGTTCCGATTTAGTGATTGACGACACCACCGAATAAAAAACTTATGCGGGGTGGATGGTTTCACGAAGTGAGGCCATCCACCTGTAAGACAGGGTTTTGTTTTTATTCCCTGTTTTGGTGATCGGGTGTGTGGAAAAGGTTGGGGTAAGCCGTTCGGGGGTGCTTGTTTTGGGGGGTTAAAATTGTGGTTATTTTTTGCGCAATTCTCGCGCGTGATCCTTGTATTTATACTTAAGGGATAAATGGCGGATATGAAATAGTGGTTTAGCCCAGTAATGACGAGGCTTTGAGTGGGTTTTGACAGGTCAAAGAAAATGGAGCAGAATTGAGGCGTTTTTAATCGGCGTTGGGGAGTGCGTCAACACTCCCCAACATTTCGAATGTGTCACCTCAGCGGCAAACTCTGGTGACATGTACTGGCTCGCAATGCACAGGTACGTGATGAATATACC
>NZ_JBSZCG010000164.1:0-74553 GCF_054166365.1 Corynebacterium sp. UMB8791
ATGAGTGCGGTATCACCAGTCAGCCGTATTGTTCGCAAGCGGACGCAACTCTTGGCGAAGCTTCGTAACGAAGCCCGCCGACAGTCAGTGACAGTGGAGAATATCCAACACCAGTTCGCTTTCGATATGTTCCTGACCCGATTATTTGCTCATGATGACTGTGTGTGGGTCCTCAAAGGAGGGACGAGCCTTCTCTTACGGATCGGGTCTGGTCGACGCAGTCGCGACATCGACTTAGCGCGCCGGGAGCAAGTCCCTCCTGCAGAAGCGCTCCGAGAGCTGCAGGTGCTAGTTGATGAGCCTGGCCCGACAGATCCCGATTTCACTTTCGAGTTACAAGAGCCGGCAAGGGATAATCAGGACCCGATGGACCGGACCAGAGGATCATTCAAAGTCATTCTCAGGATCGGGGCGCAGCAGGTCGTATCCTTCAGCGTGGATATATCTACGCAGCAGCATCTCGACGCCCCGATTGACTCTGTGACGATCAATCCGGTCATTGAGTACGAGGGGCTTCCATCCGGTGCAGTTATCCGAATGGTTCCGGTTGAAAACGTTGCTGCCGACAAACTATGCGCCTGCTACGAATTGCACGGGGCAGAACCATCAACGCGGTACCACGATCTCATCGACTTGGTCCGGATTGTGACCAGCCAATCCATCGATGCGAAGCTCTTGCAAACACTCATGACAAAGGAAGCCACCCACCGCGGTCTTGATCTTCCAAAGGAGATGATTAGTCCTGGTCCGCAGTGGTCCCAGGCCTATCCGAAGCAGGCGCGGCAAGCAGCTGATTTCCCTGCGGAGTATCACGATCTTGCAACCGCACTTGGCGTCGTCGGAGGGTGCTTAAACCCGCTTCTTAGTGCGTCAATCGTGGCCGGGGTATGGAATCCGCAGAAGCAGACATGGGAATCCTGACAACATATAGGTCGCTGGTGCAGACCTCTCACTTACCCCACTCGCGCGCCTGAGTCACCTGTTCGCCGTCGGGGAGCTGGCTTTCGCGATCCCATTGGCCTGGTGTTCGCAGATGATTGCCCGCTCGAGTTTTACCACGTTACCGAGAAGGCCGAGCATGGTTTTGTATTTGGAGCCGAATCCCACGATTGGGTTGGTCCCGCTTTGATAAATCTCATCGGGCTTCTGCATTCGGCGAGATCTACGACTATGCGGTGTAAGTGCTTGTGCACCTCGTGGCCGAGTGGCGTTGGAGTTCGGTCGGGCTGCGGGATTTTGCTTGCAGTGCTCGTGTCGAGGTGTTTAAGGAGTGCGATGCTGGTCGCCGAAAATCGGCCCGGTTGGGTGAGAGAGCGCGACCTGCATCGCACGCTTTGAAGCCCACGCTTTGAATGGTTTGAGGGCGCCAGGCAGGGGAGGGTGCGCACCAAATTCCCACATCGGGGCGGGGGTTTGTCCGACCTGGGTGTTTGTAAATCCGCTCGCTGAAAACCCGGAATCTGGTGCGAAGATACAAGGCTTGGGGGAACGTTCTTCGTAGACAGACGACGCGACCTGGGGAAACGCAAGTGCTGGTCGACGCGGGCGAGGCCACAAACCCCCAAAACGCAAAGTGGCCCCGGGCAAAAGCCCGAGGCCACAAAGCCGCAAAACCTAGCGCATCATTACTTGAACGTGATCGACGCTGCGCCGCCGATGTGGCGGAGGTTGGAGCGTGCCAGGTCGATCATGCGGCCGACGCCACCGTCGAGAACGGTCTTGGTTGCGGCGGCGGTGAAGCCCTTCATCATGTCCCAGGTGATGTTTGGTGGCATGGAGAGGGCGTCCGGGTCGGTGACGATGTCGACGAGGACGGGGCCGTCGTAGGCGAGGGCCTCCTTGAGCTTCGGGCGCAGGTCGGCTGGGTCTTCAATGCGGAAGGACTTGATGCCGACGCCTTCGGCGATGTTGGCGTAGTTGACGCCGTCGTGGTCGGTTTCGTGCTCGGGGAAGCCTTGGACGAGCATTTCGAGTTTGACCATGCCGAGTGAGGAGTTATTGAACACGATGGTCTTCACTGGCAGGTTGTGCAGCTTGACGGTGAGCAGTTCGCCGAGCAGCATGCCGAGGCCGCCGTCGCCGGACCAGGAGATGACCTGGCGGTCGGGGAATGCGGCTTGGACGCCGATGGCCTGCGGGAGAGCGTTGGCCATGGTGCCGTGCAGGAAGGATGCGGATTCGTCGCGCTTGCCGTTGGGGGTGAGGTAGCGGGAGGACCACACGTTGCACATGCCGGTGTCGACGGTGAAGTAGGCGTCTTCGTCGGCGAGTTCGTCGAGGACGGAGGCGGCGAGCTCTGGGTGGATTGGGGTGCGGGCTTCGCGGGCTTCCGTCGTGTACTTGCCGACGACCGACTCCAGCAGCTCAGCGTGACGCTTCAGCATTGCGTCCAGGAAGGAGCGGTCCTTCTTCTCCTCGATGTGCGGGAGGATGTTCTCGATGACGCTCTTGACGTCGCCGATGACGGGGTAGTGCACCTTGGTGCGGCGGCCGATGTGGGCGCCGTCGATGTCGATCTGGGCGACGTTCTTGCTGGGCAGCCAGTCGGTGTATGGGAAGTCGGTGCCGACCATGATGAAGAGGTCTGCCTTGTCGGAGGCTTCGTGGCAGGCGCCGTAGCCGAGGAGGCCGGACATGCCGACGTCGTATGGGTTGTCGTACTCGATGTACATCTTGCCGCGGAAGGAGTGGCCGACTGGTGCCTTGATCTTTTCGGCAAGCGCGAAGACTTCGTCGCGGGCGTCCTTGGCACCGTAGCCGCAGAAGAGGGTGACGGTGTCGGCTTCGTTGATGGCTTCGACGAGGCGGGCGGCTTCGGTTGGGTCGGGGTAGACGCGCTTGTTGCTGCCGGAGGCGTAGTTGCCGGACAGGGTTGGGGCGTCGGCGGTGACTTCTTGTGCGAAGACGTCACCTGGGACGACGACTACCGATACGCCGTTGCCGGACATGGTGTTCTGGATGGCGTTGTGTACGACGCGCATGCCCTGGTCGGCGGAGTTTGCCATCTCGCAGTAGGAGGAGCACTCCTGGAAGAGCATTTCTGGGTGGGTTTCCTGGAAGAAGGACGAACCGATGTGGAAGGAGGGGATGTGCGAGGCGATCGCGAGGACCTTTGCGCCGTTGCGGTGCGCCTCGAAGAGTCCTTGGACGAAGTGAGTGTTGCCTGGGCCGCAGGATGCGCCGCACACTGCGAGTTCGTCGGTTGCGAGTGCGTCGGAGCCGGCGGCGAATGCGGCGGCTTCCTCGTTGCGGACGTGGACCCATTCGATGCCTTGGGTGCGGACGGCGTCGGAAAGCGGGTTGAGGGAGTCACCGACGAGGCCGTAGATGCGCTTGACACCGAGTTCCTTCAGCTTGGCAACGAATGCCGAGGCGAAGTTCTGAGCCATTTCCAAAGTCTCCTTTATTTGAAGAATAAATTAACCGCTTATCATGTTACCTATTTGCCTCCTGGAACTCGAAAGATTGTGTGAGAGCTGACACAAAGGCCTCGTCTGTGAAGTAGTCGCTATGTCCGCCCGAAACACCAGGTAGAACGCGCGCGCCGTAGGCAGGATCGGTTGGCGACGCCCCCAGCACCGCTTGCGAACCGGACCTGGTCCACAGGATCGGATCGTCGGGAGAATCCACGGTGACCACGCGGGAATCTGGCCCTGCCAGTCGTAGGTCGCTCACGTGGGTACCGGCGACGCCGGCGCTGCCGACGAGCCAGAGTTGGTCGGTAAGCAGGCCGTGGTGGACCGCCGCTTCGGTTGCGACGCGGGTGCCGTAGCTGTGGGCAAGCACCAGCCGGTGGGCGTTCGGGAAGCGGTCGCTGAGCGCGAGTTGGAAGGCGGAGAGGTCGTCGGCGCCGCGGCGCGCCGGGCCGGGATTCAAGCCATCGACCACGTTGGGTGGTGGGTCGTACCCCTGCCAGAGGATGACGGTCGCGCCGGTGCGTTCGGCGAGGAACTGCGCGCGGGCAAGTTCACCGCCCAGGTTTTCGGGCCGGCCGGTGGATACTCCCGCGACCATCGTGATCACGCGCGCCGGGTCCAACACGTCACCGACCGCCAGTGTCGCCGACACGGGCCCGGCTTCTAGTACGGTCGCGCCCGCGGACTCAACGAGCTCGCGGCGTGCCGGGTCGAGCGCGGCCAGGTTTGTCCGGTGTACCTGGCCAAGGTCTACGCCGTGGCGCGCGATGAGCGGTACGTGCCCGCGCGCCGCCTCTAGCTCCCGCTCGCGCGCCTTGCACAGGGCCTCGAGCTCGGCGGCGCACAGCGTGTCGAAGGTCCGCGAGACCCCGTTCAACACCTGCACGGCCAGCGCGTAGACGGGGCTGTCGCGCAGGGATCGGGCCATCGCGTCGAGGCGCGCCTGCCAGGTGGCGTAGCGGCGTAGTACCTTGGCGGCCTGGGTGAGGTCGTCGGCGGGGTGGGCGAAGGTGGCGTCGACACGCTGGAGGCGCTGCAGGGCAGCGGCAGGTGCGGGCCCGTGAAAACCCGCCCCTACCAGGTCGGACCTGGCAACGTGGCACGTCTGGGAACGCGCGCGGAACTCGGCCACGGCACTGTCCAGCACGCCCGCGGCGACCATCAGCTGCCCGGCATCCAGGGCAGGCCGGTAGGCGTCAGACATGGCGCAACGCCTCCGCAAGTCGGGTGTCGCAGTGGATGCAGTCGTCCGCAAATGAGGCGATGGATTCTAAGTGCGTGTTGAGGGCGGTGGTGGAGGCGTCGAAAAGCGATTGGGCGCGATCCCCCAGCGAGCGTAACGCGGCCGCGCTGGCGCTGTCGCGCAGCTCAGCGCGGGGGAGCGACGTGCGGGCGACGCGGTGGGAGCGGGCGAGGGACGGGATAGTCGTTGAGAGATGCATGCACCCATCCTCGAAAACCCGCCGAAACGGGGCAAGGAAAAACCCCGAAACCCTGTGGATAAAATTTCAGATTCGCTAAAGTTATCCACATGCGTATCGCATTGGCACAATTCACCAGTGGACCTGATAAAATGCGCAACCTTTCGCGCATAGAACCCCAGGTCAGGGAGGCCGCGCGCCGGGGCGCGACGCTCATCGTGTTGCCGGAGGCGGCCTCGCACGCGTTCGGGGCCGGCCGCCTTGACTACCAGGCCGAGAATACCGACGGGCCGTTCACGCAGGGGCTGTTTTCGCTGGCCAAGGAGCTGGGCGTGACCATCGTCGCGGGTTCGTTCCGCCCGGCGGACACCGTCGGCAGCATCAACCGCGTCTACAACACCACACTCATCCTCGACGGCCACAGCGACACCCCACGCATCCTCACCTATGACAAGGTGCACCTTTACGACGCCCACAGCTACCACGAGTCCCGCACCGTCAAGGCTGGCGACACCCTGCTCACGTTCCGGCACGGCGACGCCACCGTCGGCGTGGCCACCTGCTTCGACATCCGCTTCCCGGAGCAGTTCAAGGAGCTGGCGGCGATGGGCGCGCACGTCATCGTGGTGCCCACGAGCTGGGCGGACGGCCCAGGCAAGCTTGAGGAGTGGCGCTTATTGACGCGCGCCCGCGCCCTCGACTCCGGCGCGTTCATCGCGGCGGCCGGGCAGTCCCGTCCGAACCACGAGACCGAGGCCGGCGAGAAGTCCGGCCCGACCGGCATCGGGTTCTCCACTGTTGTGGCGCCGGACGGGCACCGGATTGTGGAGGCCGGCTACGGCCCTGAGCTCCTCGACGCCGATATCGACATCGCGCAGGTCGCGGCCGTGCAGGAGGACGTACCTCTTATTAGGCTGTCGGAAACTGGACCGCTGCGTCAGTCGCGCATGTAAGGATCCCACTAGCGCCAGCGGCCTCGAGGGCCTCGCGGTACTCCGCAACCTCGGCGCCCTTGCCACACAGCACGATCTGGTGGTCCCACCACGTGCCCGGCGCCGACACGAACGCCGACCCCGGCACCCAAATGGCCTTCGCGGAACTCTCGCCAAACTCGCCCGGGGTCGGCGCGACGCGCGTAACCTGCAGCCACGGCTGCGAATCTGCGAGCGAGTTGATGGTGCGGGTGTCGTAAAAATCGCTGGGGCTGTCCCCGCATAGCACCAGGTGCACCTCGGGGCGGATGCGTTCCTCGATGAGCCCGAACACCACCGACTTCGCCGCCGCCCAGCCCGTGCCCACGGCCACGAGCAGCATCTTTGGTCGGTTCGCCCGCACCGCAGGGCCTCGCGCCGCCCCTAACGTCAGGTAGTCGCCGACCTCCACATCCGGCCCGTCGAGGTGGAACTCGAGCTGCCCGAACCGGTTCGGCGGCACCGCCGGGGCCAACGCCCACCACACGCCCTGGTTGCCCGCGCGCATCACCGGCAGCGCCTGCCCCGCCGCATAGCCTACCGCCGCGGAAGCCTCCGCCCGCACGACCCACGCCGATCCGTCCTGTACAACCGAGGTCACCTGCGCCACCGACGCCGCAGGTACCCCGGCCTCGTCAGCCTCCCGCGACACCCGCTCCATCTCGCGGGCCGCCCGCACCAACACCTGCGTATCGACGCCCACAACCCCACCAACGATCTCCGCCACCGCCGGAAACTCCGATGCCGGAAACCCCGTCCGCCGCAGATCCAACGCCCACTCGCGCAGCGGGATAAGGGTTGCTTCAGGGATTGCTGCCCCCGCCGACTCGGACTCCTGGGTGGACGCGAGGGTGAACGAAGTGGCGTCGAGAAGCACTTGAGGTACCTCCGTGGGGCTTTCCGGAAAGACCATCGCTGCCTGCGGATACTGCTCCACAATCCGCTCAAACAGCGTGGCGCGCACCTCCGAATCTGGCTGCGCGAGCGCCTGCAACGCGGCCGAATTTGGGCCATCAGCAACGGGGGCAAACTTTGTCATAGGGCCAGGGTACTGTTTCTCAGCCTCGGTGAGGTGGACTAGTGTGAGCAGGGAAACAATTAGAGAGAAAGGTGCCGCAGTGGACTACACGCCGTACACACTTCTGACGGATATCGGATGGATCTCCATCCTGCTCATCATCGGAAACGTGCTCCGAAACCGACTGAAAGTGTTACAGGCGCTGCTCCTGCCGGCACCGATCACCGCCGGACTGCTCGGGCTCATCCTCGGGCAGGAAGTCCTCGGCGTCATTCACTGGTCCGACCAAGTCGGCACCTACACAACGCTGCTCATCGCCGTCGTGTTCGCCTCCATGGCCTACTCCATGAACCTCGGCGGCTCCGTCGCCTCAGGCGCCCGCAACATGTGGGGCTACTCGACGGCCATGTTCATGGGCCAATGGGGCATCTTCATCCTCCTGGGGCTGTACTTCTTCGCGCCATTCTTCGGCACCGAACCATGGTTCGGCATGATGCTCCCGGTCGGCTTCGTCGGCGGCTTCGGCACCGCCGCCGCCGTCGGCTCTGCACTTGAGGACATCGGCATCGCCGAAGCGTCCTCCATCGGATTCACCTCCGCCACAGTGGGAACCCTCGTCGCTATCGTTGGTGGCGTCATCGTTGCAAACTGGGGTATCCGGAAAGGCAAGGCAACCGAACTCCGTGGCACCCTCCCCGAAGACCTGCGCACCGGCTACATCGCCGCCGAGTCCGAGCGCCCCTCCATCGGACGCGCAACCACCAACCCGTCCTCCATCGAACCGCTGGCACTCCACGCCGGATTCATCCTCATCACCGTGCTGATCGCCTACACCGTCAACACCTGGATCAAGAGCATGTGGAGCAACGTCTCCATCCCACTGTTCGCCATGGCCTTCGTCATCGGCCTTATCGGCCGCGGCCTGCTCGTCGCCTTCAAGCGACCCAACTACCTCGATCGCGAAACCATCTCCACCGTCTCCGGCGCCGCCACCGACTTCATGATCGCCTTCGGCATCGCCTCCATCGTCCCCGCAGCACTCGCCGGGTACTGGCAGGCCCTGCTCATCATGTTCGTGCTCGGCACCGTCTTCTGCGTCGTATGGATGGCCTGGGCCGGCCCGCTCTTCTTCGGCGAAAACTGGCTCGAGCGCGGCATCTTCGGCTGGGGCTGGGCAACCGCCGCCGTCGCCACCGGTATCGCCCTGCTCAAGATGGTCGACCCCAAACTGAAGTCCGGCACTCTCAACGAATACGGTGTGGCCTACGTCGGCTTCGCCCCTTTCGAGATCGGTATGACCATCCTCGCCCCAATTGCGATTATCGCCGGGTTCACCACCGCGTTCGGCTGGGTGTCGTTCCTGATCGCCGTTGCGGTGGTGGTCGTGGCGTTCGCGCTGAAGTGGGTGCCCGCCAAGAAACACGGCTCAGGGGCTATGGCTGCCAAGGAATAGGGCCGGAATTTTCCTAGATGGTAGTAGCAGGAATGTAGTAATCCGCTTTTTTGGGCCCATTTCGAGGATTACTACATTCCTGTTACTACCTTTTGCGTTTTGACGTGGGGTTTCAGAGCGTTTCCAAGGGCTCGCCGAGCCCCAAAATCTGCAGCGCCACCCCCGAAAACGCCACACTCCAACCTTGAGTGGAACAGACTCAACTTCTCGTGCGTTAGGGAGAGTGAACAACAAAAATAAAACGCAAAGAGAAAGGAAAACGGACATGTCTTCGTTTAACCCAACTACGAAAACGCAGGAGGCGTTGCAGCAGGCGCTGCAGCAGGCGTCGGCAAAGGGGAACCCGGATATTCGTCCGGCGCATTTACTTGAGGCGATCCTGAAGCAGGAGGACGGCATCGCGGCGCCGGTGCTGCAGGCGACGGGTGTGGATCCGCAGACGGTCGCGAAGGAGGCGGCTGAGCTGGTCGATTCCTACCCGAAAGCGGAGGGCCAGAACATGGCGAATCCGAACTTTAACCGCGATGGTTTGAATGCGTTGAATGCGGCGCAGGAGTTGGCGGGCGAGCTCGGCGACGAGTTTGTCTCCACCGAGGTGCTGTTGGCTGGTATCGCGCGCGGTAATGATGACGCGGCGGAGTTGCTGAAGAAGCGTGGCGCCACGTTTGAGGCGATTAAGGCGGCGTTCCAGTCGGTGCGCGGGAATAAGAAGGTGACGTCGGAGTCGCCGGAGGATCAGTTCCAGGCGTTGGAGAAGTATTCGACGGACCTGACGGCGCGTGCGCGTGAGGGCCGGATTGACCCCGTCATTGGCCGCGATAGTGAGATCCGACGCGTGGTGCAGGTGCTTTCCCGTCGCACGAAGAATAATCCGGTGTTGATTGGTGAGCCGGGCGTCGGTAAGACGGCGATTGTTGAGGGCCTTGCAAGGCGCATCGTGGCGGGCGACGTCCCGGAGTCCCTGAAGGGTAAGACGCTGATCTCCCTGGACCTCGGGTCGATGGTTGCGGGCGCGAAGTACCGCGGTGAGTTCGAGGAGCGCCTGAAGGCGGTGTTGGACGAGATTAAGGAGTCCGACGGGCAGATCATCACGTTTATTGACGAGCTCCACACCATCGTCGGCGCTGGTGCCACGGGCGAGGGCGCGATGGATGCTGGCAACATGATTAAGCCGATGTTGGCGCGCGGCGAGCTGCGGCTGGTTGGTGCGACGACGCTGGATGAGTACCGCCAATTCATTGAGAAGGATGCGGCGCTGGAGCGTCGTTTCCAGCAGGTGTACGTGGGTGAGCCGACTGTGGAGGACACGATCGGTATTCTGCGTGGCCTGAAGGAGCGCTACGAGGTGCACCACGGCGTGCGGATCCAGGATTCGGCGTTGGTGGCGGCTGCGGAGCTGTCGAACCGTTACATCACGAACAGGTTCTTGCCGGATAAGGCGATTGACCTGGTTGATGAGGCGGGCTCGCGTCTGCGGATGGAGATTGATTCCTCGCCGCAGGAGATTGATGAGCTGGAGCGTATTGTGCGCCGCTTGGAGATCGAGGAGATCGCGCTGCAGAAGGAGTCCGACGAGGCTTCGAAGGAGCGTCTGACGGATCTGCGCCAGGAGTTGGCGGATCAGCGCGAGAAGCTCGGTGAGCTGAAGGCGCGTTGGTCGAATGAGAAGTCGGAGATCGATAAGGTGCAGGCTGCAAAGGAGGAGCTGGAGCACCTGCGTAACGAGTCGGAGATCGCGGAGCGCGAGGGCGATTACGCGAAGGTCTCGGAGCTTCGTTACGGCCGCATTCCGGAGCTGGAGCAGCAGGTCAAGGACGCTGAGGAGGCGGCGGGGACGTCGTCAAGGACGATGCTCACGGAGGAGGTTTCTCCTGAGGTGATTGCTGAGGTTGTGTCGGCGTGGACGGGTATCCCTGCGGGCAAGATGATGCAGGGTGAGACCGAGAAGCTGCTGGACATGGAGGCAATCCTGGCTGGCCGCGTTGTGGGCCAGAAGGAAGCTGTCGTGGCCGTGTCGGATGCGGTGCGGCGTTCGCGTGCGGGCGTTGCGGATCCGAACCGTCCGATTGGTTCCTTCCTGTTCCTGGGCCCGACTGGCGTGGGTAAGACGGAGCTTGCGAAGGCGCTGTCGGAGTTCCTCTTCGATGATGAGGCGGCGATGGTGCGCATCGATATGTCAGAGTACGGCGAGAAGCACTCGGTCGCGCGCCTGGTCGGTGCCCCTCCGGGATACGTCGGCTACGACGCTGGCGGCCAGCTGACTGAGGCTGTGCGCCGTCGCCCGTACTCGCTGGTGCTGTTCGATGAGGTTGAGAAGGCACACCAGGATGTGTTCGACGTGTTGCTGCAGGTCCTCGACGAGGGTCGCCTGACCGACGGCCAGGGCCGCACAGTGGATTTCCGTAACACGGTGATCATCCTGACGTCGAACTTGGGCGCGGGCGGCGACCGCGAGCAGATCATGAACGCGGTGAAGTCGCACTTCAAGCCGGAGTTCATCAACCGCCTCGATGATGTGGTGGTGTTCGAGCCGCTGACGAAGGAGCAGCTGGTGGGCATCGTCGACATTCAGCTGGGCACGCTCGCCGATCGCCTTGCTTCTCGACGCCTCCAGCTTCGCGTCTCCGACGCCGCGAAGGCCTGGCTCGCGGACCGCGGCTACGACCCGGCCTACGGCGCGCGTCCGCTGCGTCGTGTGATCCAGCAGGCGATTGGTGACCGGTTGGCGAAGGAGCTGCTGGCCGGCGCGATCCGTGATGGTGATGCGGTGCAGGTTGATGTCGCGGAAGGCGGTGAGGAGTTGGTGGTGTCTGCAGCGAAGTAGCGTTCGGGCTACACTGCTGTCCATGCAACCAACGACGACGATTTACACACGGGTGGCCGTGCCAGGCGTGGAGAACGAGCAACTTGAGGCTCACCAGCTTGGTGGTGGCCACTTCGTCGTTGCGTCGGTGCCGTTTGTGGATGTGTCGTTGGCGGTGGGGGACATCGTGGAGTGCGTGCGCGTTGGCGGCATGTTCCACGTGAATAAGGTCGTGGTGCGCGGGGGTGCGTCCACGGTGCGGATTTTGCCGCAGGGGGAGTCGCCGTTTTCGCTGGCGGAGACGTTGTTGGCGTTTGGTTGCCGGGTGGAGATGGGCCCGGGTGGGATGTTGGCGGCGTCGATAGGTGCGGATTGTCCGAAGGCCGGTATTGATGAGTGGCTGGAGGGTTTGGCTGCTTCTGGCGTGATCCAGCTCGCACCTGGCTATACAGCGTGAGGCATACGCGTATGGTGTTATGTATGACTGTTTTTATTTCTCCGCAGGAGCTGTACGAACGTATTAAGTCCGGCAAGAAGCAGACGGTGCTCGATGTTTCTTGGGAGCCGGAGGCAGGCAAGGCCTGGCAGAAGTTTCAGTCCGAGCACATTCCGACGGCCGTCTACGGTGACCTGGAGGGCCACCTCGTGGGCATGCCGGGCCGCCGCGAGGGCCGCAATCCGCTGCCGTCACTCGCCGTGATCGATGAGGCGCTCGAGGAGTGGGGCGTCGAGGCGAACCGCCCGGTCTTCATCTACGACCAGGGCTCCGGCGTCTTCGCCGCCCGCGCGTGGTGGATCATGCGCTGGGCTGGCCTGGAGCACGTCCACATTATCGACGGCGGCTTCCGCGAGTGGGAGGCCGAGGGCCTCAAGACCATCGCCGGCCCAGGCAACGTGGTTGTGCCGCGCGACCTGGAACTGGAGGGCAGCAAGCTTCCGGTGGCGACGCTGGAGGACGTACAGCAGTTCGAGGGCATCCTGATTGATGCGCGTGATGAGAAGCGCTTTGCTGGGCGTCGAGAAGTACTGGACTTGAAGGCGGGCCACATCCCGTCTGCGCTGAACCTGCCGGCGGCGGACCTGTTCTGCAAGGAAACGAGGAAGGTCAAGGAGACGGACTACATCCGCGACCGCTTCGCAAGCCTGGGAGTGACGCAGAATACGGACCCGGCGAAGATGATTACGTACTCGGGTTCGGGCAACCACTCCGCGCTGCTCATCGCGGCGATGGAGCACGCGGGCCTGCCGGTGGCCACGCATTATGTGGGTGGCTGGTCGCAGTGGAGTGCACGGTTGGGGAATAAGGTCGCCACGGCACTGTAGTATCAATCTTCGATGATTGCTTACGTGTTGTTTGGGCTGGCCGCGCTGCTCGTGGTCGCGGCTGTCTGGTTGTGGTTTGCACCTGCGTCTCCCTCCTTATCGACGCCCCCTCCGCCACCAGCCGAGCCCTCGCCTGAGGCTGAGCCGGACGTGGAGCCTGAGGCCGAGCAGGAGCCTGCGCTCGAGGTGGAAGAAGAGCCGGAACCAGAGCCCGAGCCTGCCCCGGAGCCAGAGCCCCAACTGGAGCCGGAGCCGGTACCGGAGCCGGAGCCCGAACCTGCACCGGCGCCCGAGCCTGCCCCGAAGCGCCCGCACCGCATGTCGGGCCTGCAGCTGCCGGGCGCGTCGCGCCGGGAGCGCCGCCTGTGGGCGGAACAGCACGGCTTCCGCTTCTCCAAGGTGGATGAGTACCTGGTCGACGAGTGGCACCGGGGTGCGGCGGCGTCCGGTGCGGAGCCACGCGATGTCGTGGCGGGCCAGGTCTACGGCCATGATGTCCGCGTGGTGGACCTTGGCGGTGTGACGGTGGTGGCCGTCGCAACGGGTGAGGTCAGCGACATCGTGGTGGATATGCGCCGTCCGCAGTTCCAGGCGGATTCCTCGGCGGATTTGGTGCTGGTGGAAACCGTCGAGGGCTTCGAGCTATTCACGAACGAGCCCGGTCCCGTCCTGCGCTTCATCGACGTGCGCGTGCGCACCGCCCTGCGCGAGATGCCCGAAAGTGTGTGCGCGGTGTGGTGCGAACAAGACTGGGTGTTGGCCCAGCTGGAGCGCGGTTCGACGCCGCAGGACTGGGAGGACACGTTCGCGCCGCTGGCGTTGCTGGCGGACGCGGCACGCACGCTGCCACCGCGCGAGGCGGCCGAGCTCGCCCCGGTGCTCGGTGCCGAGGAGGCACTTGAGCCGGAGACCCCGCAGGTGCAGCGCCCGGAGGAACCACTCGAGCTGCCGACCCGCGTCACCGGCGGAGGTTTCGGCGAGCTGGAGGACCACGAGATTGGGGCGGATTCTGTGGCGCCGATCGCGGACGGTTCACCTGCCGATGACGGCGCGCAGCTCTATGATTTGACCAGAGTGCGCCGCGAGCAGCAGCCCTCCACAATTTTCAACGACACGTCAGACACCCCGGACACCGAGAAGGAGCCAACCGATCATGAACGATAAAGCACGCCTCGCAGAGCTGGTGAAGGAACTGGCCGTGGTGCACGGCAAGGTCACGCTTTCCTCCGGGAAGGAGGCGGACTACTACGTGGATCTGCGTCGTGCGACGTTGCACCATGAGGCTGCGCCGCTGATCGGCAAGCTGTTGCGTGAGATGACGGCGGACCTGGAGTTCGACGCGGTTGGTGGCCTGACGCTGGGTGCGGACCCGGTGGCCACGGCCGTGATGCACGCCGCCGGCCGCCCGATCGACGCGTTCGTGGTGCGCAAGGAGGCGAAGAAGCACGGCATGCAGCGCCGGATTGAGGGGCCGTCGATTGTTGGCAAGAAGGTGCTGGTGGTGGAGGACACCACCACGACGGGCAACTCGCCGCTGACCGCGGTGGAAGCCGTGCGCGCTGAGGGCGCGGAGGTCGTCGCGGTGGCCACCGTGGTGGACCGCGCGACTGGCGCCGCCGACGCCCTGCACGAGGCCGGCCTGGACTACCGATTCCTGCTGGGGCTCGAGGACCTTGGACTCAACTGAGCAGGCTGAGCAGGCCAAAGGACCGACGGAGTGGAATGAGGGCCGCCACGGCGTAGGCCCTTGGGAGGGCCCGTGGCCGGATGACCCCCGGTTGGATCCGCAGTTTTTGGAGGAAGGGGATCGTCGCAACGTAGTGGACGCCTACCGCTACTGGTCCCTCGAGGCGATCCGGGAGGAGCTGGACAAGCGGCGCCACCCGTTCCATGTTGCGATTGAGAACTTTGAGAACGACGCCAACATCGGCACCGTGGTGCGCACCGCGAACGCGTTTCTCGCCGAGGAAGTCCACATTATTGGGCGGCGGCGCTGGAACCGGCGCGGCGCGATGGTGACGGACCGCTACCAGCACATCCGCCACCACGCGACGATCGAGGATTTCGCGCAGTGGGCCAAGGAGCACGACCTGCCGATTGTGGCGATCGATAACACGCCCGGCTGCGTGCCGCTCGAAACGGCGGAACTTCCGCAGCGCTGCGTGTTAGTGTTCGGGCAGGAAGGTCCCGGCATTACGGACGAGACGCAGCGCGAGGCGTCGATGACGTGCTCGATTGCGCAGTTCGGCTCGACGCGCTCGATTAACGCTGGTGTTGCTGCGGGCATCGCGATGCACGCGTGGATACGCCAGCACGCCGACTTGAGTACTGCTTGGTGAAAGGTGAAGGTTGTGGAAGAATCCGCCGCGGAAACATGGTCGCACCGCGCTGACCTGGCTCAATCGGCTGTGCAGGAGCGACACGCCTCCCGCCTGTGGGGGCTGCCGAAGACGAACCTCGCGGTGGTCACGTGGCCGCCGGGCTCGAAGGATCGCCTCTACTGGCACTGGCACTACTGGTGGCAGGCCCACTATTTGGACTGCCAGATCGACGCCGCTCTTCGACGCCCCACCAAAACCCACAAGCGCCGCCTCAAAGACACCCTGCGTGGCATCCAGCGCCGCAACCTGGGCAAGCTGACGAAGAACAAGTACTACGACGACAAGGCCTGGCTGGCCCTGGCGTGGAACCGCGCCGTCGACGAGGGTTTGGCGCGCCGCACGAAGGCCCTCGACGCCCTGGAGTTCGACCTGCTCGCAGGCATCGACCCGGTGATGGGTGTGCTGCCGTGGCGTACGGAGGAAACCTTCTACAACGTGCCCTCGAACGGCCCGGCCGCCCTCTTGTTCGCGCGCACTGGCCGCCTGGACAAGGCCCGCGAGCTGCTTGACTGGACGTTCGACAACCTGGTCACCGAGTCAGGCCTGGTGCAGGACGGGATCCGGATGCGGATGCATGGCCCGGAGGTCGTCGACAAGCTGTATACGTACAACCAGGGCACGGTGCTCGGCGCGAGCCTAGAGATCGCGCTGGCGTTGCGCGCCGACGTCGGACTTCGCGACGACGAGCCAATCGACTCCTTCGCGTACTCAAAACGCGCCGACGATTCCGTGTTTTACATCACACATATCCGGGCAATCGTGGAAGCGATTGTGCTGCATATGGCTACCCCCCAGGGGGTGATTCTGAACAAGTCCTACGAATCCGGCGACGGCGACGGCGGACTCTTCAAGGGAATTCTGGCACGCTACCTTGCCGATGTTGCAGTCCGTCTCCCTGAAGATTCCCGCCAGAACATCGCGACCAAAAAGATAGCATCAAGGCTGATTATGGCCTCGGCGGAGTCCCTTTGGTCCCACCGTTTGGAGGTCGACGGACTGCCGATCTTCTCCGCGCGATGGACCGAAGACGCCCGCCTTCCCCACAATTACGGGCTCGGGCCTTCGTCCTTGAGCGAGGCTGTCGGGTTGGTCCGAATTGATGAGAGGGACCTTTCGGTACAGCTTTCCGGGTGGATGCTGCTGGAGGCTGCTGCGCGGGTGGCGGCTGCAAATAGTCAGTAAAGCAGGCATACTGGTTGGCGTACCTAAGAAGCTCTAGTGGAGGTTATCTTCATGCCAATTGCAACCCCTGAGGTCTACAACCAGATGCTCGACACTGCAAAGAAGGGCGGGTTCGCTTACCCGGCCATCAACTGCACGTCGTCTGAGACCATCAACGCCGCAATTCGTGGTTTCGCAGAAGCCGAGTCTGACGGCATCATCCAGTTCTCGACCGGTGGCGCAGAGTTCGGCTCTGGCCTGTCCGTGAAGAACAAGGTTGCGGGTGCCCAGGCGCTTGCTGCGTTCGCACATGAGATCGCTAAGCACTACGACGTCAACATCGCGCTGCACACCGACCACTGCCAGCTCGAGGTTCTCGACGAGTACGTCCGCCCACTGATCGCGATCTCCCAGGAGCGCGTCGACCGCGGCGAGAACCCACTGTTCCAGTCCCACATGTGGGACGGCTCCGCCATCCCAATCGACCACAACCTTGAGGTCGCCCAGGAACTCCTGGAAAAGGCACACAAGGCCAACATCATCCTCGAGGTCGAGATCGGCGTCGTCGGTGGCGAAGAGGACGGCGTCCAGGCAAAGGCCGGCGCCAACCTGTACACCAGCGAAGAGGACTTCGAGAAGACCATTGATGCCCTCGGCACCGGCGAGAACGGCCGCTACCTGCTGGCCGCAACCTTCGGCAACGTCCACGGCGTGTACAAGCCAGGCAACGTGAAGCTGCGTCCAGAGGTCCTCGACATGGGCCAGAAGGTCGCCGAGAAGAAGCTCGGCCTGGCAGCAGGCACCAACCCATTCGACTTCGTCTTCCACGGTGGCTCCGGTTCCGAGAAGGAGAAGATCGAGGAGGCTCTGCGCTACGGCGTCATCAAGATGAACGTTGACACCGACACCCAGTACGCCTTCACCCGCCCAGTGGTCTCCCACATGTTCGAGAACTACAACGGCGTCCTGAAGATCGACGGCGAAGTGGGCAACAAGAAGGTTTACGACCCACGCTCCTACATGAAGAAGGCTGAGCAGGGCATGGCCGACCGCGTCATCGAGGCCTGCCAGGACCTGCGCTCCGTTGGCACCTCCGTGTCCAAGTAGTCGTACTGCTTGCTTTTCCTGAAACCCCTGGGACCCTCGCGGTCCTGGGGGTTTCTTCGTGTGTGGGGTGGTTTGGGCCCCTTTGGGGGTCCTTTGCGGCCTGCTGTGCACCAAAATCCCTGTTTGGCCAGGGACGACCTGGGGTTTTGTTGTGGCGGTTTTCTGGAATCCGCGAATTTGGTGTCTTGGCCTTTTGCGCGCGCACCAAATTCCCTCTCTTGGTCCCCGCGACCTGGGGTTTTACGAAGCCGCTTCTCCAAAAACCTGGAATCTGGTGTCGCCGCTTTTCACGCCAGTGCCAAAGGACGCAATCCCTTCCGCCGAATCCGCCAAAAGCCCAGGTCGCGAAAAATGCGGTGCGTCTATTGGCACTGAAAGCGTCTGGAAGGTTCCAGCAGTTCACACTTCATGCGGTTAGGTGTCTTGAAATGTGACTATTTTGTATTTGCTGTCGAGGGACTGCTGGCTTGGGGTGACAGGCTTGGCAGGCTTGTGTATACATGTATACATGAGTGGATCAGTGATTAGTTTGCGAATGGACGAAGTCCAGAAACGTCGGCTTGACGAGCTTGCTACAAAGACAGGTAGGCCAAAGGCGTTCTACATCCGTGAGGCAATTGAGGCCTATCTTGATGACGCTGAATATATCTACGAGCTTCAGGCTGAGGCGGAAGCTGTTCGTAGGGGCGAGCTGGAAACTGTTACCCTCGATGAACTTAAGGCCGAGTGTGGCCTGGCAGATTGAGTTTTCGCCTAGGGCACGAAAGGCGGTGCGACGGCTAGACAAGCAGGTACAGCGTCGGCTTTTTCAAGTCTTGGGTGATTTGTCGCGGTTGAATGATCCACGCGTCCGCGGTAAAGCCCTTGTAGGTGGAATGTCAGGGTTGTGGCGTTGGCGTGTCGGGGACTATCGGGTAATTGCTGAGATTCAAGATGACACGGTGACGGTGTTGGTGGTTGATGTGGGGCACCGTGGAGAAATTTATAGGTAGTGGACCGCCCTCACCCACGCTGCTCCCGTCGACCGGAACGAAAACGGCACGACCACCCGGGGCGCTATGGTTATGGCATGGCGAAAGAGAGAATGGGTACGCGTGCCAGGTTGGCGTCGGTGGATCAGTCGATTCAGGCGCGGTTGATGCGTGTGCGTAAGCGCCTGTTGCCGATTCTGCAGATGGGGATCGCTGCCGGTATTGCGTATTGGATCGCGGGAGACATTATTGGGAACGCGAAGCCGTTTTTTGCCCCGATTTCCGTGGTCATCATTATCGGTATGTCGGGTGGGGAGCGCATTTCGAAGGCGATTGATCTCTCGATTGGTTGTGCGCTCGGCGTGCTGGTGGGGGATTCGCTGTTTTACAGGTTGGGGGATGGGGGTTGGCAGATTGCGGCGATTGTGTCGGGCAGTTTGTTGATTGCGTCGTTCTTTTCGAAGTCGCAGTTGGTGAATAACCAGGTGGCGATTGGTTCGATTCTGATCGCGACGATTATGCCGCCCGGTGCGGAGGTGACGGGTTTTGACCGTACGATTGACGCGGCGGTGGGTTGCATGGTGGCGTTGGCCACGATTGCTCTGATTCCGCAGGGGCCGATGGAGCCGGTGCGCGCGGAGATTTCGAACTTGATGGGGTTGATGAGTTCAGTGCTTGACGACGTCGCCTCCGGCCTCACCGACCGCGACCCATTGGTGATCGATGATGCCCTGGAGGCGATCCGCGGGTCGCAGACGGATATTGACGATATGGCGTCGGCGGTGAACGCGGGCAAGGAGACGACGAAGATTTCCCCGTTTTTGTGGGGCGCCCGCCGTTATATCAATTCGCTGAGTTTGGTGATCCCGCCGGTGGATAACGCGGTGCGTTCGTGTCGTGTGCTGGCACGTCGGGCGTTGGTGTTGTGTGAGGACGGGGATCACGTTTCGCCGAAGCAGATTGAGCTGATTGATGTGTTGGCGAAGGCGTGCCTGGACATTTCTGAGGTGTACGAGGTGAAGTCGCGGCGTGCGCAGGCCACCGTGATCCCGCAGATTGTGAACGAGTTGCGGGCGGTGGCGCAGGGCTCGTCGGTGGACCTGCTGGAGAAGGACGCGGTGTTGTCGGAGTACGCGATTTTGGCGCAGACGCGTTCGCTGACGGTGGACCTGCTGCAGGTGTGCGGCATGTCGAGGGAGTCTGCGCTGGCGGCGCTGGCCCCGACCTCTGACACGCCGGCGTACCCGCCGGAGTCCTTCGATTTGCGCTAACCGCGTACCGACTGGATGTCGCGAAGGTGGCGGTAGAACGTCACCCGCTGCAGCGGCCGCGGGTGGGCGACACCGTCCACCACTAGCGTGATGTCCTCCCCGCCGGACTGTAGTGCCCGGCCAGTCAGAACGGTCGCCGGGTCCGTGAGGGCCGGGGCGACCGTTTTGCCTTTCACAAACATCCCGCCAAGCGGCATGCCCGCCAACCCCTCGAGTCGCTGCGGGTCCACGCGGCGCCCCTCCGGCACCACGAGCGGCGTGACCAGCCGTGACGCCGCCAGCCCCGGCGCATCCGGGGTGGGCACCAGGCGTGCTCCGAACTGCCCGAAGAACCGCGCGGAGGGTTCCTCGCCGGTGCGCATCACTAGCTGCTGCGAATCCACCACGATCTCGCCCACGTACTCGCTGCGCCCATCCCCGTGGGAGAGCGTCGCCGAACCGGCCACCACCACGCCCGTGTCCGTCCTAATACACGGCGACGGCACCACCGGCCCCTCCACGGCCAGGTCCACGGACCCCGCGCCCCATGCCACCGCCGCCGGCGACGCCGCATTGGTCGGCAGGTAGGCGACCTCGACCCACATCACGTCCGCGCGCATCAGCCGCGTCAGCACCGCACTCAGCGCAGCATCACTGCCGGACACGACCACACGCAGCCGCTCCTCAGGCCGCTGCGGCGCCAACTGCGGGGCACCCAGGTGCTCCACCGACGGCGACTTCTGGATCTCCGCCAGGCTCGGCGTCGGGTCGTGGGGGAGGGCGGAGCTGGCGACGTCGAGAAGAAAGGAAAGCTCACTTCTCGACGGCACCTCCGGAAGTGTGACCTCCTCCGCACCAGGGACTGTGAGGGAGCTAGCACACGCACAATGAAGAAGACGCATGGCATTCACGCTACAATAAGCCCGGATTAGTGCCTATTAAAGGAGAGAGAATGTCCGCCATTATCATTGTCGGCGCCCAATGGGGCGACGAGGGGAAAGGCAAAGCCACCGATATCCTCGGCGGGAAAGTCGACTACGTAGTCAAACCCAACGGCGGTAACAACGCAGGTCACACGGTTGTTGTGGGCGGCGAAAAGTACGAACTTAAGCTACTGCCGGCAGGCGTGCTCAGCGAGAACGCGACCCCGATCCTGGGCAACGGCGTCGTTATCAACCTCGAAGCGCTCTTCGACGAAATCGACGGCCTTGAAGCCCGAGGCGCCAACGCCTCACGCCTCCGCATCTCCGGCAACGCGCACCTCGTCGCGCCCTACCACCAGACACTCGACCGCGTCCAGGAACGCTTCCTGGGCAAGCGCGCCATCGGCACCACCGGCCGCGGCATCGGCCCCACCTACGCCGACAAGGTCGCCCGCGTCGGTCTGCGCGTCCAAGACATCCTCGACGAATCAATCCTCCGCCAGAAGATCGAATCGGCGCTGGACGTCAAGAACCAAATGCTGGTCAAGATGTACAACCGCCGCGCTATTGAGGCCGACGCAATGATGGACTACTTCATGTCCTACGCCGAACGCCTCAAGCCCATGATTATCGACGCCGAAAACGTCCTCAACACCGGACTGGCCGAAGGCAAACACGTCCTCATGGAGGGCGGCCAGGCCACCATGCTCGACGTCGACCACGGCACCTACCCGTTCGTGACCTCCTCCAACCCGACCGCCGGCGGCGCCTGCGTAGGCTCCGGCATCGGGCCGACCAAGATCACGGCGACCCTGGGCATCGTCAAGGCGTACACCACGCGCGTCGGCGCCGGCCCGTTCCCAACCGAGCTGTTTGATAAGTGGGGCGAATACCTGCAGGAAACCGGCGGCGAGGTCGGCGTGAACACCGGCCGCAAGCGCCGCTGTGGCTGGTACGACTCCGTTGTTGCCCGCTACGCCGCCCGCGTGAACGGCTTCACGGACTACTTCCTGACTAAACTCGACGTCCTCACCGGCATCGGCGAAATCCCGATCTGTGTCGCCTACGACGTCGACGGCGTCCGTCACGACGAAATGCCGCTGACCCAGTCCGACTTCCACCACGCCACCCCCATCTACGAAACGATGCCGGCCTGGGACGAGGACATCACCGGCTGCACCACCTTCGAGGAGCTCCCGCAGAAGGCCCAGGACTACGTCCTCCGTCTCGAGGAGCTCTCGGGCGCGCCGATCAGCTACATCGGCGTCGGCCCTGGCCGCGACCAGACCATCGTCCGCTTCGACGTGATGGACCGCTAGCTTTCTGCTTCCTCCGAAGTTCGGGACCTGGGAGACGCTCCCAGGTCCTCTTTTTTGCTCGGGCCGAGGGGTGGATATGTGCCTCTCAACTTTATTCGGAAAATCGTGAACAAAATTGCGCTTTTTGTGACCGCGCACACAAGCAAATCTGTTCACAATTTCCCGACTCCGCTCGAGAGCACACCTTCCCCCTCCAGGGCTCATTCAAGCCCGTTCAAGTTTGCTCGCCACATACGCAGCTGAATATGCTGACCACTATGAACGCAGCAATGCCCGAAGAGCAGCAGTCAGAGCAGCAACAGCAGCTCGACAACGAGCCCATCACTCAGCTCGACCCCGCACGGGATTTGAGGTGCGATCCTCGTCAGGTGCTCGTGCTGGGTGACAGCGTGGTTGAGGAGGAACTCGCGTGGTCCTTCAAACAGCTCGGTTTTGACGTGACGCACCTGCACACCTCCGAAATTGCAGCGGAAGACATGCAGCAGCGGTATCCGTCGTTGACGGTGGCGGGAGCCGGGGTGGACCCGGAGGTGCTCAAGGAACTGGAGGAGCGCGCCGGGTCGATTGTGGCGCCGTCGGTGGAGGCGCAGGAGCTGTGCAGTTCGCGTGAGGGCGTGCGTGCGACGGCGACGGATTCCTTGGGCTTGCCGACGTTGCGTTGTGAGTTCGTCCGTTCTCCGGAGGAACTGGAGGAGGCGGCGTTGCGGTTGGGTTTGCCGGTCGTCGTGAAGCCGGGGCGCTCGTCGGAGGGGCAGGGCCAGACGGTGCTGCGGAGCGAGCAGGACCTGCACGCGGAGGTAACCACAGCGTGGGAGGCGGCTGCGGAGGTGGACCCGGAGGGTCCGGTGGTCGTGGAGCGGTTTATTGAGTTTGATTTTGAGTTGACGATTTTGGCGGCTCGTTCGGTGGACCCGGCGACGGGTGAGTTGGCGACGTGGTTCTGTGAGCCGATCGGTACGCGGCATGTGGGTGGCCGTTTGGTGGAGGCGTGGCAGCCGGCGGTGTTGTCGGAGGCTGCGGCGGGGAACGCGAGATCGATTGCGGCGCGGATTACGGGGGCGCTCGGCGGGCAGGGCTTGTACGCGGTGGAGATGTTCGTGGCCGGTGATGAGGTGTACTTCTCGGATGCGCGGCCGCGGCCGTCCTTGGATGGGTTGCTGACGCGTGCGACGCAGCGCCTGAACCAGTGCTCGCTGCATGCGCGGGCGGTGATTGGTCTGCCTATTGACGCCACCTTGGTCAGCCCGGGCGCAATGGTCCTGGTGGAGGATGTTGTCCCGAGCGTGGATGGCCTTGCGAAGGCGATGTCGGTGGCGGAGACTGGTGTGCGTTTTGTGGATGGTGCTGCGGTGGTGACGTCGACGGGTGAGTCGGCGCAGGAGGCGCGGGACCGGGCGACGCTGGCGGCGTCGCGCCTCTGAACCGGGCCTGTGTTGGATTTGGACTAGTTTACTGGTTTAATTGACAGATTACTGCAATCTTTTTTAGAGATGGAGTTGTCTGCGCATGAACACTTCCCGGTTGGGTATGGCGGTGGTTGCTGCGGTGGTGGCGTCGTCAATTGTGGTGCCGCAGGCGTCGGCGCAGATTGATGTGGAGGCGGCGAAGCCGTTTCTGAACGTGGTTGCGCCGGATTATGCGCAGGCGCTGCATTCGACGGAGGCGCTGTTTTCGCCGGGGAATCCGGATGATCCGGCGACGGTGAGTGGTTCGGTGAAGCTGCCGATGGAGGTGGCGCGTTCGGCGCGGACGGTGAGTGCGTCGGCGAAGGTGCTGACGAACCGCAAGGGGGAGCCGCTGGGGCGGCCGGTGATGGTTGATGATGGTTCGGGGAATTTGACGCCGGCGTTGCATCCGGGGACGTGGGCGCCGGTGCGTCGGGAGCCGATTCGTGTGTTCGCGCAGTGGTATGAGGGCGTGTATACGGAGCATTCGTCGCCGACGTTTTTATACGGAGGTGGATGAGAACGGGAACTTTTCGCTGAAGCTGCAGCCGTATGTGGATGCGCGTGGGGTGGAGCGTGAGTTTTTGGCGGATGCGACGGTCGGCGTGGTTGGTTCGGGTGATCGCGGGCGTGATCAGTTGCGTGAGAAGCTGCGCGTCTGGGTGGAGCTGCCGGAGAGCGTCCGGGATGACTACCGCCTGATCCATCAGCCGGCGGGTATTGTGCCGCCGACGAATTGGTTGGGCAATGTGACGCCTTCGTATGAGACGAATGGTTGGTGGCGTGGCGGCAAGGTGAATGGGTTCTTTGTGGCGTACCAGGACCGGAGGAACTCGGCGCAGCATCTGAAGGACCGCTCGAAGTGGGTTGAGAATGAGGGCTCGGGAACTCCGTTTGGTGTGTACACGGGGCAGATGTTCTGGAATACGGTGGATACGCCGTATAACCGGCGCTACCAGGAGTCGATGACGAACAATACGGGAGATGCCCCGGCCGTTGGGATGATGGTGGTCGGATCGTACCTGTCGGATGAGGCAGTGGCGAAGACGCGCGAGTATGGCCGGGAGCACTTTGGTAAGAAGGTTCGTAGCCGATCGTGGACTCCGGAGGATGAGAAACAGCTTCAGCTTTGGATCAATGAGCAGGTTGCGAAGGACCAGAGCTGGATCGCGGAAACCGCCGTGACCACGACGGACGAGAACGGCGATTTCAACCTGTACTGGCGCGGTACCTACGGTGACACTTACAGCTATCCCGGTCTGGTGGGCAGTTGGCATCACCGGGTTGCGGAGTCGTGGGATGAGGGCTCGTGGGCCAAGGGCAATATGTATTCGAAGCATATTAACTGGGATTGGTCGTTCGTCTCGATTTTGACCCCGGATGGCAAGGAGCTGCCGAACAACGTCGGCGCGATCCACCCGTGGGCGTTGGGGTACTGGGGTGGCCCGGGGCCCGGCGGTAGTTTTGATTATTGGTCGGGGTCGGACGTGCCGTGGTTAAAGCTTTCGGCAGGCTCGGCATACGCTGGGTCGACGCTGGTGAGCTCGCCGCGCTACGCCTTATCGACGGCCCCCTTGAAATTCCACGTGGAGAAGCGAAACACGTTTAACAACTGGGCGCCTCCGGGGGAGACGGTTCGCACGTTTGGTTCGGGTGTGCCGCTTTCGAAGGGGTTGAGCTACAAGATCGTCTGGTATGACGATGAAGGCGAACGGGTTCACGAGTGCAAGGCAACGACGCCGGATGACCAGGCGCGCATTGAGTCGTGTGACTTCAAGGTGCCGGATGATGCGAAGAAGGGCGATACGTACATTGCCCGCCTGTTCTACGCGTCGGACGCTGGCAACGTGCAGGCGATGCTGGCGCAGGATTCGTTTGCGGTGACGCACATGTTCCTGGAGTACGGGGATTCGGTGCAGGCGGCCGTCGGCAGGGCGGCGGAGGCGACGCCGAGCTTTGATAACCCGGATTCGGATCCGGTGGAGGAGAAGCCGGAGCGCGCGGAGTTCCAGCTGGGTTCGTTGCCGTTCGGGGTTGATGCATCCCAGGTGAGTGTGGATGATGAGGGCGTGGTCCGTTTCACGCCACGCATGGACCAGGTTGGCGAGCGCATTGAGATTCCGGTGGAGATGCTGGACCCGAGCAACAAGATCCAACGTTATGATGCGCAGGGTTCGCAGGGCCCGGGCTCGCGTCCGGTCTCGGCCGCGATTGCGACATTCGTGCCGCACGTTGCCCAGTACGCCTTGGAGTACAAGGAGCAGCAGGTGGAGCCGGGGCAGACGGCGAAGTTCCCGGCGCCGACGTTCGATGACCGCGCGACCAAGAAGCATGAGAAGCTCACGTTCGAGGGCACCCAGTTCGAGCTGGAGCGCCCGGTGGAAGGAGTGTCTATCGACGCCGACACCGGCGAGCTCACGGTCGATGTGTCACACCGCCAGCTCACTGATGTTGAGGTCCCGGTCGTGGCGCACGTGCCGTACGAGGACCCGATCCGCGGCGTGGCGAAGGTTCACCTCCGCAGGCCGCTGCCGGTACTGAGCACGGTTGAGCAGCAGTCAGTAGCTGCGGGTGCCCACCAGGAGCGTCTGGTCCCGACGGTGGAGCACGCCGGCAACGCACAGGCCCGACTGGAGCGCATCGGTGCCGAAGGGAAGTCTGTTGAGGGCGCCTCAGTAGACCTGGACCTGGATTCTGGCGCGATGCTGTTGACCGTTCCGGTGGAGACCAAGCCTGGCGATGACTATGTGATTGTCGTCTCCGCGCTCTCTACCGGCGAAGAGATCGGCCGCATCCCGCTGCGCGTTACCGAGAACGTCGCGGACCTCTACACGCCGAAGTACCAGGGCGCGACGACGAAGGCCAACGGGGATGTCACGCTGGACAACTTGGGCGATGCCCTGCCGAAGGATGCAGAGGTCTCCGTCAGCGGGCCGCTGGACTGGGGCGTTACCGTCGAAGGCGATGCGGTGAAGCTGCACGCGCCGAAGCACGCGACCCCGGGCACCGTGGTCTTCGATATCACGGTGCGCTACAAGGACGGCTCCTCCGACGTGATCCCGGTGCGCGTCCGCGTGGCCGCCCCGGTCACGACGACAGCGCCGACCTCCACCACACCGACCTCAGCTGCCCCTACGGCGACGGTGTCGACGTCCACCGCGACGCCTGAACCAGCACCGGTGACGACGAAGGGGACGTCGACAAGCGAGGCGACCTCGCAGGCCCCGACCACCCCAGCGACCGCGCCGGGCACCACCCCAGTGCCGACCACCTCGTCGGTCCCGATTCCGCCGGCGGACGCCCGCGCGAACTACGCGGATCCGAACAGCGCGCTCGGCCGTGTGCCGGTTGACATGGGCGGACGCGCCATGACGCGCGACCCGTTCGCCGACTCGCTGGCGCTGGTGCGCAGCTACGAGATGCATGCCCCGGCGGGCGCGCACGGCTGGGAGTTCACCCTCGACGAGAACACCGGCCAGATCCACGCGGTTGCGCCGTCGCAGGAGTTCCTGGCCGCGCTCTTCGAGGAGGCCTATGGCAGCGCCCGCGACGGTGTGGTGCAGCTGCGCCCGCCTGTGTGGGCCCAGTTCGCGGTGGATTTCCAGCACGTGCTTCGCCCGGCGGTCAACGTCATCGTCGAGCACGAAGACGGCCGTGTTGAGCTGGCCACAGCAGCCTTCGAGCTTCTCGACGCCCACAAGCACCCACTGCTCGACCGCACAGCGGACGCCGACGGTGACGGCGTGTCCAACCTCGACGAGTTGGAACAGCGCACGAACCCGTTCGCCGTACCAGCCCCAACCCCGACCACGGAGCCGGACCAGCCAACCGAGACCACTACCCCTGCCACCCCAACCACGACGGCGCAGAAGCCGGATTCCGGTTCGGAGCGTTGGGAAGTGGAGAAGTGCATCGCGGTGTCCGTCACTACTGGCGTGCCGCTGCTGTTGCTGCTGCCGCTGGGCATTGCGGCGCAGGAAATCCCTGGCGTGCAGCAGGCGTTTGCTCCGATGCGCAAGGCGATGGCCGACGCGTTCGGCCCTGGCGGCCAGTCCGGCGTGAAGAACCCGGAGATCGCGCTGGCTGGCGCGGGCTTGCTGGCGTTTGGTGTGGCGCTCAGCGCGCTGATCTACACGCAGTGCGGGCCAGAGGTGAACAAGGACGGGCTGAGCAGTAAGAATCCTTGATGGGACTTCTGCGGTTGAACATGATTACGGGCACCGGGACTTCGAAAATAAACGGTGTCGAAATTATGTTCGAATCGTTGATGATCGATAGGGTACCGGCGCAATAGTATGTGGGTATGTCGCTGAATCCTCTTGAGTCCGATCCACCGGAGTTTGGCAGCCAGCCCCATTGCTACATCCCAACTGAGCATAGTGATGACGGCGGTAAACGTTGGGACGTCACCGAGGAATTCGCTGAATACATCGCGTGGCTTCGAAAAGATCGAAAAGCGCCGCGTCAATATGCGAAGGTCAGCGGGGACTTTCTTGCCAAACTTAACTGGCTCAACAGGCCTGGGAGCTGCCTCGATGAAGCGGATAACGTTGAGCTTTCGGACTCAGTCGTAAACGAGGATGGAGTACATCGAATTCCTGTAGGGAGAAAGGTTGAACCGACGCAATTGCCTAGTGATGTAAGCCTGATCTGGATGGGGGAGTTATACAGCCAACACGACAATCCGGCGTCGGCTCACCGGGTCTACTTCAGCGATGTCTCTGACCTGGAGGGGAAACCCCGGAAACGAGTCATTGTGGGTGGTGGCGGCACGAAAGATCAAACGCGACAAGGTAGGCAGACAAAGGATATTGCCAGAGCCATGGTTTCGGTGACTCGATTCGCGGCTGATGAAAAGAGCCAAGTCAGACCACCCGACCCCACTATGTATGCAGATTAAGCTAGTTGGATACAATGTCAGTAAGTTAAGCTATATATTGACTTTGTTGAGATGGAGGTGAAATTCAAGATGAACAGCATTCTCGATCAGTTGTATGAACAAGATAAAGCTGGCATTGACCAGCAGGAGGTGTTCATTGAGCTTATCCACAGTATGCGGACTTTGCGTAAGGAACGTGGATTATCGCAAGAGCAAGTCGGCGAGCGAATGGGCGGATTGTCCAAGGCGAGGGTGAGCCAAATTGAATCCATCAATCCCGTATCCAACCTGCAGCTTCAAACCTTGGCGGACTATGCGGAGGCGATTGATGGTTTCGTAAGTATCGTCGTTTTTAAGCGTGATTCATATCCGACTATCACGGAGGAGCGTGCACGGCGAGCGCAGTATGACACTCGAGAAGCCACTTACGATGTCGAATTGGTGAGTGAAGATATCGATCTGGCTCGAGAGTTTGAAGAATATGTCACGTCGGATTTCCAACCGATACACAGGTGATTCAAGTGGTCGACAATGTTTACGAACTGTCCAACAGGTTCTTTAGCCACTCAACATTTAGCACTCCCGCAGTGGCAGTGGTTCCAACGCCGAACGGCCCCAATCCTCATGGAAAGGCCCCGTTGAGTCTCGGCGCACAGCTTCCGACTCTTAATGAGGCAAACGCTCAAGATGTGGTGAAGGTTCGGTTGAACCTTGCTTTAAATGAGCCGGGGAAGGTGTATTACACCGTTCAGGCTGAAGGTGTGTGGGATAAGCGGGAGGATAGCCCTCAATTCGACTTGGACACATGGGAAACGTTTGTCTGCGATATCGCTCTTCCGCAGCTCTTTGCCGTCTGTAAATATGAACAGGTGGCGTTGACTCGTAGCCGCCAACTGATTCATGCTCGCTTTTCGCTCGATACTGAAAGTCGCTTTATCGGTGATATGAGGCAGCGTCTGCGTACTGAAAACTCCTGATGTGGCGATCGAGCAGGTCACTTTATAGATCGGCGTGCTGGGGGAGGAAGCGCCGGAGTTTCCGTCGGTCTATCTCAGCTTCTGTGTAGAAAACTCGAAGTAGACCGACTTATGTCAATCAATAGAGTGCCCCTATTGGGGGGTGTTTCGCCCTTCTTGGAGAATTCTCGCCATCACTTTGGCTGATCTTTGTCGGGAAAAACTCAGGGAGGAACTCGTTTCGGCAATTGCCGGATAAGACACTGAACTAAAGGTCTGGCACAAATGTCGTGAGCGCTACGTTTGTGTTTCGGTGGATGTGTTTGGGCTCTATTCCCGTTGGGGCTCAAAGAATGTTTGGCGGTAATCCGCTTGACTGCTGTTGAAAGTCAAAAGAAATAGGGCCGTTATCAATCCATTCTTAAAACGCTTTAACCAAAAGAAAAGTAACCGGCCGGAGATGGGGCTTCAGTTTGAGTCGATGCAGGCTGCCGTGGATTCCGGCCGAATAGGCGCTGAATGCGGGCGGAATTGTGCAAGTTTCTTGCGAAAAAGGATTCCCGGAACGGTGCACTCCTGTCGATATTGTTTAGTTTCGGGAAAGGTCTGTGCACCTTATTGACGGGCACGGACACAACTTTCTGGACATTCAGATCTTCGGGAAGAAGGAAGAAACATATGCGAAAGAGCATCACGGCACGTCGCGGCACTTCGATTGCCGCCGCGGCGTTGTCCTTTGCACTGGTGGCCCCGCTGGCTCAACCTGTTGCGTTTGCACAAGACAACCCGCCGGCTTCTGCTGCTCCTGCCTCAAGCGCTGACAAGGGCGCCCAGCAAGGCGAGGGTAAGAACAAGCAGGTGCCAAACGCCATCTTTACTAAGGGTGGCTGGCGTGATTTCTATGGCTATCACGGCTGGGCGTACATCAATAAGGATGGCCGCCACGATGACTTGTCTTCGAACAATGAGCCGCTCAAGGGCAATGTCATCTACCTGCAGTACGTGACCAAGAACGGTGAGGTCTCGCCGACGTTCTATACCACGACCGATTCTGAGGGTCGCTTCTCCTTCGACCTGTCTGAAAACGTGACCAACGAGGTCGACGCGCCGCCGTTCTGGCTGGCCGCCGGTGGCGTTCGCGTCCGCGTGTGGGGCGAGAACCCGGATCCAAGCAAGTACTCGGTGGTTGCCGCGGGTGACTTCAACTCGGGTCGTTACACCTCGATTACGGACCGTGTGCAGGAATCTTGGAACTTTACTGCAGGCCCTGCTGGTTCCCGTATTACCAACGGCCGTTTTGTGCTGGAAGAGAAGCCGAACCACGTTGGTTGGTTGGCTAAGCCGGAGAAGGATTGGACCCGAGCCCTCGATGGCGAGACTGGTGAGCCGACGGTTGATGGTCAGTTCCCGTACTACGGAGACTTTGGCGCGATCAAGAGCATTGCCCACCCGAACGAGTCCATGGTGTGGTGGGAGACTGGTGAGTCTGCCGGTACCTTGCCGGGTTACTACAAGTACCAGCCGAGCCGCGGCGATCGCGCCGCTGGCGGAATCGAGATTGTCGCGTCGTACCTCAACGACGAAGTCGCGCGTCAGATTGACGCCTGGAAGAACGAGAACCCGAACTACACCGTTGAGCAGGAGCGTGCGAACCAGGAACGCATCATCAAGGCGTACCAGGATGAGCACGGCGAAGGCTCCCACATTGCGGAGACCGTGGTTGCCCCGTCTAAGGACGACGGCACGATTTACTTGCCGTTCAAGGGCACGCTGGGCTACTCGCGCGACAAGGCCAACTTCGGTGTGAACAATGTGGTCAGCGACGAAGACTGGGGCAAGGTCGCCGACGACTATCAGAACCAGTGGGTCAACGTGTTTACCGGTGCTTCGTTGTACGACGTGCGCCACATCAACACTGACTACATGTACATCTACCCGAACATCGAGGGTCGCGACGTGAAGAACTCTGCGTTCGTCGCCAACATGTTCATGAACTACGGCGACCAGGGCACCGTTATTGCTGGCGCGAACATGAACGGTCTGCAGTTCCCGTTGATGACTGCACAGCCGATCTTCGATATTCCGGAGTACAACTCCTACGACAACAAGGGTCGTCCCGGCTCCAAGGTGACCACGAAGACGTCCGGCCTGCTGCCGAACACGGAGTACGCAATCCGTTGGTACGCCACCGCCCCGGACGGCACCCAGACCGAGATCAAGGACGCGATGTGCAAGATCAAGAGCGATGACAAGGGTGCGCTCGAGTCTTGTGATTTCCAGGCTCCGGAAGACCTGAAGGAGACAACCGTCTACACCGCTGCGCTGGTTTCTGTTGACCCGGCTTCCGGTGAGCCGTCTGATCGTTGGGAGATCGCAGACTCCTTCACCGCTGTTGTTCCTGAGCCGCTGCCGTTGGGTTCGGTGGGAACCGATTTCCCGGATAACGACGTCACGCCGCTGTTCAAGGATCTGCCGGACAATATGAAGGAGGGCGCTGAACCGTCCTACTCGGCTAACGACTTGCCTGCAGGCCTGGAGATCGACCCGAAGACCGGCAAGATCACCGGCAAGCCGACCACCCCGGGCACCACCGAGGTCATCGTGACCCGCGAGGTCGAGGTCATGGTCGAGCAAGAAGTGCCGGTGCTTGACGACGACGGCAAACCGGTCTACGAAAACCCGGACGAGCAAGATCCGGAAAAGCGCGTCGAGAAGACCGAAAAGAAGCTCGTTCCGCAGAAGCGTAAGGAGCAGGTGGTCACCAAGATCACGGTGACGGACACCAAGCTTGCCGACGGCGTTGTCGGCGAGCCGTACGAGCAGGAAGTGAAGCCGGAAGGCTTTGACAAGCTGCCGCAGGGCTACAAGCTGAAGGAGAAAGACCCCATCAAGGAGGTTAAGGGCCTTCCGGATGGGCTGAAGTTCGAGAACGGCAAGATCATCGGTACGCCGACCGAGAAGGTTGACGCCTCCGAAGAGGAGCCGAACGTCACCGTCACTTACACGTTGGTGGATCAGGATGGTAACGAGACCGAGCACACCGACGTCGTGCCGCTGAAGGTCACCGACCAGGCCGGCAAGTACGACCCGAAGGGTAAGGATCAGGAGGTTGCGAAGAATTCTGAGCCGAAGGCTGAGGATTCGATTGCGAACAAGGAAGATCTTCCGGAGGGCACCAAGTACGCCTGGAAGGATGCTCCGAAGACTGACACTTCCGGTGACAAGCCAGCTGTTGTTGTTGTGACCTACCCGGATGGCACTACCGATGAGGTGCCGGTGACGGTGAAGGTTGCTAAGGATCAGGCCGAGCAGTTCGACCCGGAGGGTAAGGACCAGGAGGTTGCGAAGAACTCTGAGCCGAAGGCTGAGGATTCGATCGCGAACAAGGACGAGCTTCCGGAGGGCACCAAGTACGCCTGGAAGGATGCTCCGAAGACTGACACTTCTGGTGATAAGAAGGCTGTGGTCGTTGTGACCTACCCGGATGGCACTACCAATGAGGTGCCGGTGACGGTGAAGGTTGCTAAGGATCAGGCCGAGCAGTTCGACCCGCAAGGTAAGGACCAGACGGTCGAAACCGGCAAGAAGCCGGAACCGAAAGACAACGTCAAGGATGCGGACAAGCTGCCGAAGGGCACGACGTTCAAGTACAAGGAAGATCCGGATACCACTACCGCTGGTGATAAGCCGGTCACCGTCATCGTGACCTACCCGGATGGTTCCACCGACGAGGTTGAGGCCAAGGTCGTTGTTCAGGATAAGGTCACGCAGGCTGACCAACATGATCCGCAGGGCCAGGACCAGACGGTCGAAACCGGCAAGAAGCCGGAACCGAAAGACAACGTCAAGGACGCGGACAAGCTGCCGAAGGGCACGACGTTCAAGTACAAGGAAGATCCGGACACCTCTACCGCTGGTGACAAGCCGGTCACCGTCATCGTGACCTACCCGGATGGTTCCACCGACGAGGTGGAGGCCACCGTGAAGGTGGAAGATCCGAAGACGGAGGATCCGAAGCCGAAGCCGAAGCCGGAGCAGCCGAAGAAGTCCGACGCTGACACATACGAGCCGCAGGTCCAGGACAAGACCGTCGCGCCGAATGAGGTGCCGGAAGCCAAGGACCACGTGACCAACGTCGACGAGCTGCCGGAGGGCACGACCTTCGAGTACGAGCAGGCTCCGGACACCTCTACTGAGGGCGACAAGCCGGTGACCATCGTCGTCACTTACCCGGACGGCACCACCGACAAGGTTAATGCCAACGTCAAGGTGCAGAAGAACGCGACCGACGCCGACAAGAACGATCCGCAGGGCCAGAACCAGAAGGTCGAGACGGGTGGCACCCCGGACGCGAAGGGCAACATCAAGGACGCCGACAAACTGCCAAAGGGTACGTCGTTCAAGTACAAGGAGACCCCGGATACCTCGAAGCCGGGCGTCTACGACGTCACTGTTGTTGTGACCTACCCGGACGGCTCCACCGACGAGGTGCAGACGACCATCACCGTCGGCACCGACGCCGAGCGCTTCGTGCCGGAGTACGACAAGGTCACGGGCATTCCGGTTGATGGCGAGAAGAACACCAACGACCCATTCGGTACCAAGGCGCCGGTGAAGAGCGTTGAGGCGAAGAAGCCTGAGGGCGCTGATAAGTGGGCGTTCACCCCGCAGGACAACGGCGTGCTCACAGCGAAGGCGCCGTCGATGACGGACGTCTCCGACGAGTTCAAGGCGAAGCTGCCGGAGCTGAAGAGCACTGACGTCGAGAAGCGTTGGGACAAGTTCTTTGAAACCTTCACACCGTTCGCCCGCCCGGCCGTCGAGGTTGGCTTCACCTACGAGGACGACTCGACAAACAGCGCGACCGCCAACTTTGACTTGATCGGCAAGGATGGCAAGTCGCTGCTGGATCCGGACGGCGACTTCGACGGTGACGGCGTCACGAACGAAGCCGAGATCAAGGCTGGCTCCGACCCGGCAAACGACGGCGAGAAGCCAGACACCACCGCGCCGACGGTGAACCCGATTACGGCGGGTGACACAAAGATCTCCGGTAAGGGCGACCGCCCGAACGAGACGATCATCGTCACGTTGCCGAATGGCAAGGAACTTGAGGCCCCGACTGACGCGAACGGCAACTGGTCCGTGAACCTGCCAAAGGGTGTTGAGCTCAAGCAAGGCGACAAGATCAATGTGAGGGACGGCCACGGCAACAAGGCGAAGACTGTCACGGTTGCTGGCAAGGTCAACGCTGGTGCCTGTGCAGCATCCGCTGTTGGCTTCGGTCTGCCGCTGATCGCGTTGCTGCCGCTGGGGCTGGCTTCCCAGATTCAGATCCCTGTGCTGAGTGACCTCGCGGGACAGGTAGAGGCGCAGCTGAAGACTGCGAACACTCGCATCCAGCAGCAAGCTGGCATCTTCAACCCGGAGATGGCTGCTCAGGCTGAGCGCATCAATGCCCAGCTGCGCACCGTCGGTGCTGACCTCGGCATGGTTGTCGCTGGCATCGCGTTGATCGCGGCTGGCGTCCTGGCCGGCACGTTCATTTACGACGCCTGCAAGCCCGGCGGCCCGAGCTCCTCTGTGAAGGACCTGGAGCTGAAGGGGTCCTCCGGTAAGACGACGAAGTTGTCGTCGGAGCCTGCAAAGAAGGAAGGCAAGTCGACGAAATAGCCAGTTGCGCGCGATCCGCTTTGCACCCCCGAGTAGGGGGCCGGGTTGCGTGAAGCTGGACTGAATATCCGATAAGAAAAACTCAAGCTGTGGTCCGTTACCGAATGTGTAGCGGGCCACAGCTTATTTATTTTATGAATTGGGCTATTTGAAGAAGAGGTGTACCACACATGTACTTTTGCGCCGGAAAGCAGGTGTGACAACGTTTCGGGGGGGGGGTAAGTATTTAGATGTACAAAAAGGTAGTAATCCACCCGTCAATGGACTATACGGAGGGCGAAAGTCGACGTTTGTAAGTCTGTGACCTGCGAAATTAGAAAACAGCTGTACGTAATCTGTGGCCTGTATGGATTGATACAATTTTTGGTGAATGGCTTTTAATTGGCATGAATAATCATTTTGTCTGGAAGTTTATCCAGTGATTTGGTTGGTGAATTGAAAGTCATACCGCTTGGATCAATGGAAGGAATCTTCATGCGAAGCTCATATAAAGCGCGTCGTGGCACCTCGATTGCTGCAGCCGCATTGTCGTTTGCGTTGGTAGCGCCATTCGCGCAGCCGGTCGCGTTTGCTCAGGAGGAAACTCCAGCAGTTGCGGATCAGAATCCGGTCGCGCCAGCGGCCGATGCGAATGGTGTGATTGATGCCGACATGATCGCCAGTGGCCGCGTCACCAAGGCTGCCAACCTGACTGACGCTCACGGTGTTGGTAAGGGCCTGATATCGGGTCACGTATATGCGACCGGCCCGAAGGGCAACCCGGGATCGACTATCGATAACGGAAACATTCCACTGGACGGCGTCACCGTTTACGCACAGTTCCAGGACAAAGACGGTTCGTACTCGCCAATCTTTAAGGCAGAGACCCACACCCTGCCGGATGTTGTCGGTGGCAACGGCGGTCAGGGTACGTTCGCTTTTGGTACCGGGGATAAAGGCATTACCTGGACCGACAAACTCGGGGTGGAGCACACCTGGTCTGCTCGTACGGATCAAAAACACCGTATCTGGGTAGAGCCGTACACCAACGAGCGCGGCAACAAGATGGTCATGTTCCGCCAGGCCAACGGCTTTGTCCCGGGCTCTTTCAACGGTGTAGTTGAGGGCCCCCTCGGTTCCTTCGTTGCTGCTGATGGCAACATCCAGTTGATGGCGGCTTTCTACCAGGAAGTTCCACCGAGCCACGAAACCAGCTGGATGGCTGCGAAGGGTGACAAGCTTGTCGAGGACCCTGAGGGGCCGATCGATTTGGCATCGACGCAGACCGACGTTCCGAACACCATTTCCGGCACTGTCTGGCTCGAGACTGGTGGCCCAGACAAGGGCATCGTCGCTACTGGTCCGTCTTTCAATGGCGTCGACGAAGCTGCGGATGGCTACACCGTATATGCATCCACCTTGACCAAGGATGGTGCTGCAGCAAACCAGAAGCTGCACGAGCAGTACAAGGACGATCCGAACCAGCTAGCAGATGCAACCAAGAAGATGCTTGAGGACCACCCCGAGTACATCCTCAAGACCGTCTACGGAAAAACCAACAATAAGGGTGAATACACCCTGCGTTTTGGCGCGTACGAGAAGGGCCAGGATCGCGAGGATATCCTGAATCCGAACCATGTCTTCGTGTGGGTCGAAAACAAGGACGGTGTAGTCCAGAACGGTTACACGGGCTTCCACACTCCAGTTTTCCAACGCTTCAATGATGGTGGAGACTTCCGGGCTTCGGCTATTCCAGGCGAGAACCAGCTGCCGATCGACTTCACTGGTGTTCCGTTCCAGAATCTGAACTCCCTGTACAACGTCAACTACGCGGTCATGCCGTACACCCCGGTGTCGATCACGGCTGACTACAACGCGACGGACAAGCCGGCCGCTCCTGGAGCGACGGTGACCCCAGAGTTCAACGGTGATTTGTCGACCTTGCCGTCGAAGGTCGAGTGGCGCGACCAGAAGGGCGACGTCAAGAAGACTTGCGAACTCGACCAATCCAAGGGCATTAAGGCCCAAGTGAAGGCTTGCACCTTCGACATCCCAAAGGATGCAAAGAAGGGTGATTACTTCAACGTTGTCCTGGTTTCCGGCGGTAACGACGTCTCCGCATGGACCGTTCTGGTGACGAATGACGCGGATGAATTGACGCCTGCGTACGAGGAAAAGCTCGTCGTTCCGGGTGAGGAGACGAAGTCTTCTCCGACATTCACCAAGACTGGTGAAGATCAAGAGGGCAACCCAACCGAAGAGACGGTCGACGCGCCTGAGGGGTCGAAGTTCGCAATCCCAGAAGATTACAAGGCTCCTGAGGGCTATGCCGTCGAGATCGATAAGAATACCGGTGAGATCACTGTGACCTTCCCGGATAAGTCCAAGCTGAACAAGGACACCACGGAAGAGTTTGACGTTCCGGTCACGGTGACCTACCCGGATGGTTCTAAGGATGACGCTACAGCGAAGTTCAAGCTGGATACCGATGGGGATGGCACGCCTGACGTCACGGATACGGATGATGACGACGACGGTATCGATGATAAGGATGACAGTAATCCGAAGGTTCCGAACCAGAACTTGTCCTACGAGCCGGAATACAAGGGCGGCGAGGGTAAGCCTGGTGGCGAAGCCAAGGTTGATAAGCCGGAGTTCAAGGACAAGGACGGTAAACCGACCACGGCGCCTGATGGTACGAAGTTCACCCCGGGTGAGAATGTTCCCGAGGGCTACGTCGTCAAGGTGGAGGAGAACACCGGTGAGATCACCGTCAACATCCCGGACACCGCCAAACCAGGTGACGAGGTCAAGATCCCTGTCGTTGTGACCTACCCAGATGGAACCAAGGACAACGTTGACGTCACCGTCACGGTGACCGACAAGGACAAGGACCTTTACGAGCCGTCCTACGAGGACAAGCTCGTCGTCCCAGGCAAGGAGACAAAGTCTTCGCCGACCTTCACCGACAAGGATGGCAAGGACGCAACCGCTCCTGAGGGCTCCAAGTTCAAGATCACCGATGGCTTTACTACGCCTGAGGGCTACGAGGTCTCTATCGATGAGAACACCGGTGAGGTCACGGTGACCTTCCCGGATAAGTCCAAGCTGAACAAGGAGACCACGGAAGAGTTCGATGTTCCGGTCACGGTGACCTACCCAGATAAGTCCACGGACGAGGCCAAGGCGAAGTTCAAGCTGGATACCGATGGTGACGGCACGCCTGATCTCACGGATACGGATGATGACGGTGACGGCATCCCGGATGATCAAGACAGCAACCCGAAGGTTCCAAACGCGAACGATCACTTCGACCCGAACTATGAGGACGGGTCTGGTAAGCCTGGTGAGGATGTGAAGGTTCCTGCTCCGACGTTTAAGGATAAGGAGGGTAACCCGACCACGGCGCCTGATGGTACGAAGTTCACGCGCCGTTTGCTTACAATGTCCACATCAGAAACATTAACGTACTCCCGGAACTGGCGGGCCTGCGCGGTATCGCGGCGCTCGGCATTGTGGTGACGCACGTGGCGTTCCAGACGGCCACTGACTCGCCGGTGCTTGCGCGCTTCGACTACTTCGTGGCCGTCTTCTTCGCGCTGTCGGCGTTTTTGCTGGCGCGCGGCGAGCCCCGCCCGGCGCGCGAGTACTACTGGCGTCGCGTCGCCCGCATTGTGCCTGCGTACGTGGTGTCCGTGGCGATCATCGTGGTGACGTTGCCGCCACTGGCGGGGGTGCGCGCCGGCCCGCTTCTGGCCAACCTGACGCTCACGCAGCTCTACGTCCCCGGCGGGCTTATCGACGGCCTCACCCAGCACTGGTCCCTCTGTGTCGAGGTGGCGTTCTACCTGGTCCTGCCCGCCTACCTAGCGTGCGGGCGCCGGGGCCGCGCCGTGGTGCTGGCGGTGGCGGTGGCGACCGCCCTGGTCTGGCCGCACCTGATCCCCGCCCCCGAGCAGACGCCGGGGGAGCTGAACCTGCAGATCTGGCCGATCTCTTTTGCGCCGTGGTTCGCGGTGGGCTTGCTGTGTGCGGAGGCGGAACGCGCCGGGTGGCGCTGGCGGCCGCGGGTGCCGGCGCTGCGCTGGGTGTTCCCGGCGTTGTCGCTGCCGGTCGCGTGGGCGGGCGGGGTGCTGGGGCCTGCGGGTCTGGAGCACCCGAGTGCTGCCGAGTTCAACGTCCGGGTGCTGCTCGGCGCGCTGTTCGCAGCACTCTGGATCGTGCCCTTCGCGCTCGCGCCGCGCCTGCACGGCACCGCGCTGTGCACCCGCCCGGCGCAACTATTGGGCCGTTGGTCCTACTCGCTGTTTTTGTGGCACATGGCGGTGCTCTACGCCGTGTTCCCAATCTTGGGGGTAGGGCTTTTCGACGCCCACTTCGTCCCCACCCTCACCCTGACGGTGCTGTTGAGCCTGGTAGTGAGCTATTTGTCCTACACGTGGGTGGAGGTGCCGGGCGCGCGGGTGGTGCACCAACTACGCGCCAGGCTTGTTAGGTAAGGCTTGCCTGATATATTGTTGTTCCGCTCTATTGGAACAAATGTTACTACGGTAAGGAAACCACTGTGAACATCCTGCGTAAAGCAATGACCGGCGCCGTCGCACTGTGCGCGGCCGCCTCACTCGCCGCGTGCTCGGGCGACAGCGCCGACACCACCCCATCCGCCGAGCCGACCCAGGCGGACAAGGCGCTGACCGTCACCGACGTCACCGGCCGCGAAGTCACCTTCGACCACGCGCCGGAGCGCATCGTCCTCGGCGAGGGCCGTGGCGTCTTCGCCACCGCGCTGCTCGGCGGGGACCCCTTCGACCACGTCGTGGCCTACGGCAACGACCTGACCAAGGCCGCCCCGGCGTTCAAGGACAAGGTCTTCGAAATCAGCGAGGGCGCCATGAAGGCGCAGGAGATCGGCAACATCGGCAAGGGTGACGTCTCCCTGGAGACCCTCATGGCGCAGGAGCCGGACGTCGTTGTGATGACGCTCGACCAGAAGAAAGTCGCCGAGGAATCCGGACTTTTGGAAAAGATGGACCAGACCGGCATGAAGTACGTCTTCACCGACTTCCGCCAGTCCCCACTCGAGCACACCGTCAGCTCCGTACAGTTGCTCGGCGACCTGATGGGTAAATCGGAGCGCGCCAAGGAGTACGGCGAGTTCTATGAATCGAAGGTCGAAGAGATCAAGGGTCGGGTCGAAGAGGCCGTCGCAAAGGACGGAGAGAAAGACGGCCTGATCTGGTCCGCCGCGGGCTTCGTTGACTGCTGCAGCACCCCCGGCAAGGCGAACCTCGGCCAGCTGCTCACCGCCGCGGGCGGCAACAACCTGGGCGAACAGCTCATCACCGCGGATTCCAAGCAGTTCAGCGCTGAGAAGATGATCGAGCTGCAGCCAGAGAACCTCATCGTCACCGGCGGCGAGTGGGCACGCAAGCCCGACCAGCCGGACACCTTCAGCCACGTCGAGCTCGGCTACCAGTCCAGCCCGCAGCGCGCCGCCGAAACGCTGAACAACCCGCTGGGCACCCCGGGCCTTGACCTGCTGCAGGCACCGAAGCAGGGCAAGTACTTCGCCGTCTACCACCAGTTCTACGACAACCCATACAACGTGTTCGCACTTGAGGCGTTCGCGAAGTGGCTGCACCCAGAAGCCTTCGCTGACATGGACCCGGCAAAGGACTTCGAACAGTTCCACGCCGACTGGCTGCCATTCGACTACTCCGGCGCGTTCTTCGCCCAGGCACAGCAGTAGGGGAACCATGAACCAGCAAGATCAGGCGATCCGCGCCTACCACCAGCGAGGACGACGCAAACTCATCGCGATCAGCGCGCTGCTGCTCGTCGCGTTCATCAGCTTCGTCGTTGCCACGGTGGTCGGCCCGATCAACCTCAGCGCCTCCCAGCTTCTCGACGCCCTCCTCCACCCCAACACCGCACCCGAGCAAGCCTCCGTGGTCCTGTGGGACCTGCGCCTGCCGGCCTCGGTGATGGCGCTGCTCATCGGCGCGTCCCTGGGACTTGCGGGCGGGATGATGCAAACCATCCTGGACAACCCGCTGGCGGAACCGTTCACGCTGGGCATCTCGGCGGCGGCCGCGTTCGGCGCCGCGATGTCGATCGTGCTGGGCATTAACCTGATCGCGCACCCCCAGTTCAACCTGGCGCTCGCCGCTGCGCTGGCCGCCCTGGTGGCGGTGGCCGTTGTCGCCGCCGCGGCCGTGTGGCGCGGGGCCGCCGCCGAAACGATGATCCTGCTAGGCATCGCCCTGTCCTTCTTCTTCCAGGCGCTGCTGTCGCTCATGCAGTACGGCGCAACGCTTGAGGCGCTGCAACAGATCGTCTTCTGGACGCTCGGCTCCATGCAGCGCGCCACCTGGCTCGCCGACGGCATCATCGGCGCCCTCCTTGCCGCCGCAGTCCCGTTCGTGGTGTTCAACGCCTGGCGGCTCACCGCCCTCCGACTTGGCGACGCCCGCGCCGCCTCCCTCGGCATCAACGTCTCCCGTCTGCGCGTCACCACCCTGATCGTGGCATCCCTGCTGGCAGCAGCCTCCGTGGCCTTCGCAGGCGTCATCGGCTTCATCGGATTGGTGGGCCCCCACATCGCCCGCATGTTGGTTGGGGAGGACCAGAAGTTCTACCTGCCCGCCTCCGCCGCGGCCGGCGCGCTGCTGCTCACCGCCGCGCACGCCGTCTCCATCACCGTCAAACCAGGCCTGGTAATCCCGATCGGGATCATCACCGCCATCGTCGGCGTCCCATTCTTCGTCTTCCTCATCTTCTCCCGCTACCGCAAGGCAGGCCGTTAACCATGATCGTCGCCACAGACCTCAACGTTGCCTACGGACGCACCCCTATCCTCCACGACATGACTTTCCGCCTGGGCACCCCCGGCGCCGTCACCGGCCTGCTCGGACCCAACGCCGCCGGCAAGTCAACCCTGGTCAAAACCATCGCCGGCCTCAAAGCCCCCACATCCGGCACCGTCACCACCTCCTGTGGGCCCCACGACGTCGGCTACGTCCCCCAAGACCTGCTGACCAGCGCATCGCTCACCGCGTTCGAATCCATCGTCGTCGCCGCAAAAGCCGGAGGCGCCGTCACCAACCCACTCGAAGCCACCGCCGCGATGATGGACCGCCTCGGCATCCTCCACATCTCCGACCGGATGGTCTGCCACATGTCAGGCGGCCAGCGCCAACTTGTCGGCGTCGCCCAGATGCTGGTACGCGAACCCCAACTCCTCCTTCTCGACGAGCCCACCTCCGCCCTCGACCTCCACCACCAAGTAAGCCTGCTCACCATCATCCGCAACATCGTCGCCGACACGGAACGCCAAGCCGTCGTCGCAATCCACGACCTCAACCTCGCCGCCCGCTACTGCGACGAACTCCTGGTCATGAAAGCCGGGCGCGTGGTCACGCACGGCGAACCCCTCGACGTACTCACCCCCGAACTCCTCGAAGATGTCTACGGCATCGAAGCCCGCGTCCTCTACGACCCAGTCTCAGGCGCGCCCGTCATCTGCCCTGCGTAGACGCCCAAACAAGCTATGATGCGTGTTATGGTGGCTATACCAATGTGAGTGAAGGAGCGAAAATGTCTGGCATACTATCTAAACTTGGTATAGGTGCAGGTTTGAATGCGCAAACTGTACATTTGGTCGGCGTTATTTTAGCGGTGTTGGCGGTGGTGAGCAGTACCATAGGAATAGTCTCAGCCACCCCTGTCGGCGACGAACTCAGCAGCGCAATGGGGATCGTCCACAAAACGCGACAACAACCCTCCGACGTGGAGGCGCGCAACGATCTCAAAAATGAGCGTCAAGTCAAATGGTCGGGCTATCAAGTAATCAGCCCCACACAAATACGTGTGTTCTTCCCCGCCGGAACCGAAACTTGCTACGGATACCGCGTGGAGACATCGGAGACCGCGACATCAGTAAAAGTTAGAGTGTACGAAGGGAATATTCCAGGATCGCCTGATAAGTGCATCCTGATCGGTCGCCCGGCCTCCATGAAGGTGACGCTGCAGTCGCCACTAGGGGCTCGCTTGCTTCAGAACTGGTAGATCACATGCTTGGTGTGTGAGAGTTTTCCAGCGTAATTTGACCCGTGCACTCATGGGCACGGGTCAAATTACGTGTGGAGTTCAATAAATTTCGGATTCACCTCGCGTACCCCACGCCGTCGTCTGACCTGTGTGGTCGGGCGGTTTTTGTTCCGGTCGAGGTGTTTAAAGCGTGCGATGCTGGTCGCCGGAAATCAGCCGGGCTGGTTGAAAGTGCGCGACCTGCATCGCACGCTTCTAAGCGCACGCTTTGAGCATCGTTGGGGCTTGATGGACTGAAAACGCGGTAAAGCTATCGCCTGCAACTCGAAGAATTCAGGCTGATTCACCCTTCTGCCAAGCAACGATTGCTTCAGAAAAAGAGAGATCTGGATTCTTCTCCCGATAGCTCTTTAGCTCTGCTGCCGAAGGGGTTGGCAGATCAGAATCAATAACATCATCGAATGCTGAGCGCCGATTATGCGACCCCAACCCCCACACGCCAATCGCCGCGACTACCGTCGCAAGCAGAAACTGGCCGGAAAGAAGCCCCAGTACCGCCGCGAATAGAGCCAAATATGATCCAATGATCGTCAGTTTCTCAGACATAACGACGCCTTTCGCAATATCTCGGTCGTGCTATCTACTCAAAGCACTGGTCTTTGATTCCTGCAATTCCAGTCAGCTCTGCTGCGAGCACCGGCTGCGATCATTCTAGTGATTGCTGCCGCACATCGCAGAGCGCTTGTAGATGGAGTGGCGTGCTGTCACCCGATTTTGTTCCGGTCGAGGTGTTAAAGGAGTGCGATGCTGGTCGCTGGAAATCGGTCGGGCCGGACGAGAATGCGCGACCTGCATCGCTCGCTTCTAAGCGCACGCTTTAAACGGTTTTGGGGTGCGATGATCGGCCGGGTGTGCACCAAATTCCTGCATGAGGTTTGCGCGACCTGGGGTTTTTGCAAACCCGCTGGCCGGAACGCCGGGGAAACCTGGAATCTGGTGCGAAGAGGCGGTGGTCTTGGGAACTTTCTGTCGTAGACAGTAGTCGCGAACTGGGGAAACGCCATGTCGGTCGACCGGAACCGGCCGAAGCCCCAAAATGGTTCCCGGGCGGGGCAACCAAAATCTAGTCCGGCCAGGCGAGGCAGGCCACCGCGACGCACCCGGCCACGAGCATGAGGGCGGCGTCGCCGGCGTACCCGGCGGAAGGCCAGGGCGCGCGTGCCAGCCACAGTCCCATCACGGTGATGGCGCCGGCGGCAATGTAGCGTCTGGCCAGGAGGGTAAAGCGGCGCACCGCCCAGACTCCGATGGCGCTGACGATCCCGAGTACCGGGTTGATGCACAGCGCGGCTGCCAGCGGCAACGCTGCCACCATCCTGCCGGGGATGGGGCGGGCCGGAGTGCCAACAAACCGGCGTCGACACGCGAAGCACAGCAACACCAGCGCGGTGACCAGGCTGAGCGCCGCCCCGCCGAATAGGCTGAGGCGGTAGGGGCGCTCGCCTGCGAAGGAGAACGTGAGGGTGCCACCGTGGCCTGCGGGGATGCGGAAGGCGAGCTGGCCGGCGTCGATGCGTTGGGCGGTGAGGGGTTCGCCGTCGAGGCTGGCTTGGAGCCCTGGGTTGAACGCGCGGGTGGTGATGAGCAGGCGGTCCTGGTCGGCGGGCACAACTGCGCCACCAATAACCGGCTCCCAAGAAACAGCAGGCGCAGGCCCGCGCCGCAGCGTGATCGTTTCGGCGTCCGTGACCAATTCGTGGCGCCCGGCGGGCAGGAAGACGGTGTTGGTGGCGGAGGAGCCGTCGATAAGGGCGGGGGAGGAGAGGTGCCATTCGGCGTCTTCGGCGGTGGTGAAGGCGCGCTGCAGTGTGGTGGTTTCGGGCATGAGGCGTTGGAAGAAGTAGGTGTCGGCGGTGCCGGGGACGTCGACGATGCGGTGGATGCCGGTGTCGATTTCGGTGATGCCGACGGGTTCGGTGAGCGTGAGGGTGGTTTCGCCGCGTACGCTGATGGTGCGGGGTTGGTCGGCGACGAGGCTGAGCGTGCGCTCGCCGGAAGCGTCCGTGACCTGCACTTTTGTGTTGGCGGTGGCGGTGATGGTGGCGGTGTCGGCGTTGGGGGTGAAGCGTAGCCACGGGTGGGGGTCTTGGGCGGCGGGCCACCAGGCGGTGTCGTCGAGGCCGTCGAATGCGGCGGTCAGTGACCGGGAGGCGCGGGCGCCGCCGAAGGCGGTGGCGTCGGCGGCGGAGGAAGAAGCTGAAGCGCTGCCTGCCATGGCTACGCCGACGGGTGTGCCCGCAGACGGGTAGTCTGGCACCCGGTTGCGCACGTCTTTGCCCTCCGAAGCGGTGGCCAGGTGCGCGGACTGCGCGCGCTGCACGGCGCCGTAGTTGCGCACCGCCAGCGCCGGGGTATCGGTCACGATGTCCGCATCGCCGCTGGTCAGGGTGGCGGGGAAGTAGCCGAACTCGCGCCACAACAGGGGCAGGGCCTCGCCGCCGGCGTCGACGCGGACGGGGGTGGCGCTGGTCAGCATCATGTCGCGCGTGGGCTCCAGCGCATAGATATCGACGTCCCCGAAGCGCACGGTCGGCTCGCCAAGATTAGGCACGCTTGTCGACGCCACCGCCTCCTCCAAATCGTGCCGCACCACGACGACGCCCACCCCGATGGCGCGCAGCGCCTCCGAGTCCACGGCGCGGACCTGGCCGTCGAGGCCGCGGATCGCCTCCGGGTCGACGAGGGGGATGGCGTCGCGCACTGCGAAGCGCGCCTGACTGAGCGCCTGGATGGGTTCGTCGCGCGTCCAGCCCCAGGTCTGGCGGGCGAAAGGCGCGGCGGGGACGACGAGCGTGCGGGTGCCGGTGGCGTGTTCGTCGAGCCAGCGGGCTGCCGCGACCCAATCTTCGGATGGTTCCTGCCAGGTGCCCTGCGGGAGGAGGCGCAGCGACCACGCCGGGGATACCGCGACCGCCACCAGCGTGACGGCGCCGACCAGCTGCGGGGTTCGCGCCCGGGACACCACCCACCCGGCCCCCAACGCCAGGGGGAGGCGGACCAACGGGTCGAACTTGTGCAGGTTGCGGAAGGCGGCGAGGGGGGCGTCGAAAAGTAAGGGGTGGGCGTGCGCGAAACACAACAGGCCGACGCCCACCGCGAAGACCGCGACGAGCGGGCCGCGGGCGGGCATGTCGCGCCGGGCTAGCCCCGCGACGCCGAGCGCCGCCACACCCGCCGTGAGCAGCACGAATACGGGCTCGGTGACCAGGAGGTGCCCGGCGGCGCGCTCGGCGTCGACGAACGGGGCCCAGCTGGTGGTGCCGCGCAGAACCTCGATCGGGTTGAGCCACGCGGTGGTCACTGAGGCGGACTCAATAAAGTCGGTGAACGGTGGGGAGTAGCGGCCGAGCACCACGAGTGGGCCGAGCCACCACGCGTTGACCAGCACTGCGCCCACCGGCCACAGTGCGGCGGCGCGCCAGTGGCGCTGCGCGCACAGCACGAGCAGGGTGGGTAGGCAGGCTGCGATGGTGGCCGTCGCGTTGACCGCGCCCATGCACGCCACCGGCAGTAGCGCGGCGGCAAGGCGCGGCCCCCGGCGTTGGTCCCCCAGGAGCGGCAGCAGCGTCCACGGCACCAACGCCACCGGCCACGCCTCCGAAGAAATGGCGGTCAGCGTGGTTAGGATTCGCGGGCTGAACGCGTAGAGCGCCCCGGCCACCGCCGGGCCCGCCACCCCGCGCATGCCCAGCCGTCTGGCCAGCGCGTACGTCCCGGAGAACGCCAACCCGACCAGTAGTGTCCACCAGCAGCGCTGCAACACCCACGCGGGCAGCGGCAGCAGGAAGAACACGCCTTGGGGGAAGAGGTATCCGTACGCCTGGTTCTGCAGCTGCCCGAGCGTGAAGCGGTCCGTGTAGGCGTGCATCGCCTGCGCGAGGAACCCGGCCGGGTTGGTGGTGAGGTCGAACTTGGTGTCCGCGGCGATCTGCCCCGGCGCCTGCGCCCACACAATCAGCGCGATGATTGCCCACGCGACCAAGTGGGGAGTGAGGCTGCGGAGTTTAGCGCGCGCCATATTCCGGGCCGCCAAGCACGGCCTCGTCTGCCGGGACGGCGTTGGACACCGGCACGGAATTCTGCCCGGAGAACGCCGCTACCCCAATCACGCCCACCACGCCGAGCACAACACCGACGACGGCGCTAGCCACAACGGAAGGCAAGGTAGTACGGTTTGACATGTGCAAAAGCGTACCAGACGTGTATGGGGGTCCGCCGCGGTGACGGCGGGGCTCGTCGTCGTGCTCGCCGGGTGCGCGCCCGAGCCGGCCCCACAACCCGTGACGACGCCCGCTCCGCTCCACAACCACATCCCACTTTTGCCCACCGACACGGTGCCGATCACCGAGATCGTCCCCAAAACGCCAGCCCAGCAGCGCGTCCCGGAGGACCTGCGTGCGCGGGTGGCCTCCCTCATGGTTGTCGGGGTGAAGAACTACGACCAGGCCCGCGCGGCCCTCGATCAGGGCGTCGGCGGGCTTATCATCCCCAGCTGGGCCGACCCCAAGCTTCTCGACGACCCCGGCCACGACATCAACGCTCTCCGCGAGCAGTACCCGCGCGGGTTCACCGTCGCCATCGACTTCGAGGGCGGCCGAGTCCAACGCCACACCGACATCCTGGGGGACTTCCCCGCGCCCGGTCGCCTCGCCGCCGGCACACCCGCGGTGATCCAGGGCACCGGCTACGACATCGGCCGTTCGCTTCGCGCCCACGGCATCAACGTGGACTACGCCCCGGTCGTCGACATCGATGCCGCCGACCTGGCCATCATCGGGGACCGCGCCTTCCACCGCGACCCCGCCGAGGTCGCCCGCATCGCCGGGCTCTTCTCCCAAGGCCTTCTCGACTCCGGCGTCACCCCCACCTTCAAACACTTCCCGGGGCACGGCCGCGCCTCAGGCGACACCCACAAGAAGCTCGCCACTACGCCCCCAATCGGGGACCTGCACGCCTTCGACCTGGTCCCCTACGGCGAGCTCCTGCAGCGCTTCCCGCGCGCCAGCGTCATGGTCGGCCACATGATCGTGCCCGGCCTCGGCGCCGAGGGCGTGCCCAGCAGCCTCAACCCGGAGGCCTACCGCATCCTGCGCGAAGGCGACTACCCCGGCGGTGTCCCCTTCGAAGGCGTCGCCGTTACCGACGACCTCTCCGGCATGCGCGGCATCCTCGAATACGCCCCCACGCCGGACGCGGTCCGCCTCGCCATCAGCGCGGGTGCCGACCAAGCCCTCTGGTCCTCCGGCCACGACATCGCGCGGATCATCGATGGTGTCGTAGCGGGCGTCGAAAAGGGAGAAATCCCCGAATCCCGCATCGACGAAGCCGCGACCCGCGTGCAACAACAACTCATTGACGTTGGGTTATAGCCCAAACTCTATTACCCTGGGGCGGGTGAATAGGGCAACAAAGATCTTCATCGGCTTCTCCGTGGGCGTGCTCGCGGTGCTGCTGGCCATCTACCTCGCCGACCTGGCGCTCAACCGCGGCCACGTGCCGCGCGGCACCACCGTCGGCGGCGTCGCCATCGGCGGACTCACCACGCAGGAAGCAGAAGCCGAGCTCAAAGCCCAGCTTGGCGACGCCCCCTCACGCCCCATCACCGTCACCTCCGGGCCCGAGCGCGCCGAAGTGGTGCCGCAGCGCGCCGGGCTCGGCATCGACTACTTGGCGACCGTGGAGGCGGCCGGGCTGCAGTCCGCAAGCCCGATTGAGCGCCTCAGCGGCCTGATCCGCGAGCACGAAGTGGCCGTCGTCCCCAGCGTCGACGACGCGAAACTCGCCCCAGAAATCACCCGCCTGCAAAAAGAACTGCACCGCGACCCCGTCAACGCCGCCATCACCCTCGAAGGCGGCACCGCCCGCGAACGCACCCCCGAGGACGGCCAGGACGTGCCCGCCGACGCGCTGCGCACCCAGCTGACCGCCCACTGGCTCAACCCAGACGGCGTCACCGTTGAGCCGCAACCAATAGCGCCGCGCATCGGCGCTCCTGCTCTCAAGGAAGCGATGGACGGCCCGGTCCACCGTGCCCTCTCCGGGCCACTCACCGTCAACGGCCGCGAAGATGTCACAGCCGTGATCCCGAAGGAACGCATCGGCGAGATCCTCCACTTCGACGAGGTCCTGAAACCCGTCGTGGACCACAAGGCAGCCGGCGCCATCCTCGGCGAGCAGCTGCACGAGTCCGAAGTCGAGGCCAAGAACGCCCGGGTACTCACCAGCGGCGGCATCGAACCCTCCGTCGACGGCATCAACGTCGACTGGGACGCCACCTTCAAAGGCTTCGACGACCGCCTCCTCCACGACGCCGACCGCACCTGGGACGCCACCTACAAAGACGTCCCCGCCGCCTTCACCACCGCCGACGCCGAACAAGCCACCTTCAACGACACCGTCGGCTCCTTCACCACCGGCGGCTTCAGTGGCGCCTCCGGCGAAAACATCCGCATCGTGGCCAACACCGTCAACGGCGCCATCGTCAACCCTGGCGAAACGTTCTCCCTCAACGGCTACACCGGTCCCCGCGGCACCGCCCAGGGCTACGTTGAATCCGGCATCATCATCAACGGTCGCGGCGGCACCGCCGTCGGCGGAGGCATCTCCCAATTCGCCACCACCCTCTACAACGCCGCCTACTTCGCCGGCATGACCGACGTCGCCTCCACCCCACACTCCTACTACATCTCCCGCTACCCAGCCGGGCGCGAAGCCACCGTCTACGAAGGCGCCATCGACCTCGCCTTCCACAACGACAGCAACCACCCCGTCAAAATCGTCACCAACTACGGCGGCGGCAACATCACCGTCAGCCTCATGGGCGTCAAGACCGTCAACGTGCAGTCCATCAACGGCGGACGCTGGGCCTACACCCAGCCACAACCCCGCACAGTCACCGGCCCCGACTGCGCCCCGTCCGGCGGCGCCCCCGGCTTCACCACCTCCGACACCCGCGTGATCACCGACCTCGCCGGCAACGAACTCAGTCGCGAAACCACCACCACGGTCTACGACCCGCAGCCCATCGTGCGCTGCGGGTAGCCATGTGGTGGGCAGTGACAAAAGACGCATCTCTTATTGGCTATCCATTTTGTGACCTGCAGGTATGTAGGTCGCGGTTTTTCGAATTGCGTCCTGTGGCACTTGGGTGTTTTCTCAGGCACCAAATTCCCGTCAGTGCCCTGAACTTCAATAACTGTGCTGTGGAGCTTCGTTGCTAGAAGGAAACGTAACTTGCGTGGATTATTGTGCGGGGCAGCTATAGAGTCACTACTTCGTGTAGTGTTGATCTAGTTTTTGCGTGAGGAAAAGCCAGGAAAATAGCCCCGAAAGTGGGGAAACGCTCAAGGGTTAGTGCCAGGTTTTTAGAGTGAAGTCGCAGATAGGTTCATCACATGTGCAGTCTGTGTTCGTTTGGCTGCTTTTCCAACGCGCGTGGATTCTATTAGTATCAGATTTAACAGCACCCCCTACGCCTCTTTGCTGGAACCTCGGTTCCTGTGAACGCGCCTCAAGGGGGCCCTTTCTTTTATAATCCGAATCTTATGACTCCGATTCCCTTCCTCCGCCCCGAACAGCAAGAGCAGTTTCTCCGTGAACACGGGATGATCGAAAGTCAACCACTGAACGGCGAGCAGCGACAGTGGTTGAAGACCGTCAACTTTCATTTTCTAATGGGGTATGCGAGGCATTATAGAGATCTGATCGAAGGTGGTTACGTTGACCGCCCGAAGCGGTTTTCAGATATCAAGGGCCTCGTGGATACTGAGGCTGAGCTTGCTGCCTTCCTCGCCCCTTGGATAAGACGGGCTGAGTGGGTTCTTCGTGCCCAAACAGTTAAGCATTTTTGCGTACAGCAAGGGACTGGGGAGGGGTATCTTGACCGTGATAATTGGACATGCCATGACGATAAGCAAGCAGAGCGACTTCAACTGTCAATGCTTCGCGATATATTACGTCATGGCGAGCCCTATGTAACTTCTGAGATTAAGAGGCAAGCAGCGCTTAAACAGAGGCGAGTGCCGGGATGGTGTGATTCGCAAAACCTGGAGGAAGTGATGGGGCTGGTCAAAGAACTTCCGCTTTGGGCTGTAGTCGACAGTTTTACCATTGGGACACTAGGTAAATTCCTACGCTACTGCGGAACTCAGCCTGGCGGAACGAAAAGCGTCAACGATTTGGTGGCAAGAGATCTACGAGTTCCTAAACGCTCGTTCAACACGACTGTTGAATGTTTTGGTATTACTCGGAACCTCTTATTTCACCATCAACGTCTCTGGATGCGACCAATGCCTAAGAGTCCAGGGCTTTCGAATGTGTTGGAGCGGCGCTATCCGAACGACAACCTAAAAAGTGCATTTAAACAGGCTCAATTCATAGCTTTGGCGAGTATCTCTAGCTTGCTTCCCCCGTCGGAGCGTGTTCAATACCTGGATGCACTCGATGGTTTTCTGGAGCGGAATCCGCTCTACACTATTGGTATAAAAAGACCTGTTTTTGCAAAATTCACCCCAAAGTAGTCGGAGTAGGCAATGCTACCAAAATTGCTACCACCCACACCCCGCCCCAAAAATGGCAAACAAAAAACACCCCGTGACCTGGGGTGTTGTTGGATACTTAGACGTCGAAAATGATAAAAGCCGCGTGAGTTCCTGAACCCCTTTTGACCAGGGAGTTTGTTGTTTCTGGGGCTGTTCGCTAGCGTGCTGGAGGTTCAGCTATAGGGTACTCATCGCCGTTCGGTTCGTTGGTTTGGTGCATATTTCTGGTTGAGGGGGTCTGCTGGTGGGGTTGCGTTAGCGGGTACCTAGTGCGGGGGTTAGAACATAAAATCTGGCATCGAGAAGGCTTCTGGCACGTTGTATCTGATTTCGTTGGCTTCTTTGCGGACGTTGATGTTCGAGCTTTCGAGGAGAATCGGGTTCAGGTAAGGCTTTTCTTCGTGAAGGAAGATTGCATTGGAGACGTTGGTTCGAATGTAGGTGGCGCTCTCGCGGGTGAATCCTAGCCGTTGGAGAAGGATAGTTTCCTGCTTTGTTGTGCCGTACTCGATGTACTCGTACCAGTCATTGTCGAACTGCTCTACTCCGTGGACCTTCTTGTATTCGTTGGAGAATTTGAGGAAGTAGTGGGGTGTGGTATGGGCGTAAGACGTGGGCGTCGAACACGAAATACAAGTACACAGTCTGGCAATGCAACCACAAATACACAGACGAACATCCCTGCAGCAGCGCGACGGTGAAAGACGAGCAGATCAAGGATTCTTTCGTGCAAGCGCTCAATCAACTGATCGCCCGCCGTCCGCAGCAAAGCCAGCTACCGCAGGTGCTTGGCGACATGTTCGGTACGAGCCGTTTGGAAGAACAGGCCGCTGCCTGCCAAACAAAAATCGTGGAGCTGACCGAGCAGATCGAGGCGCTGATTGCGGAAAACCAGCGGTGTGCGCTCAACCAGGACGCCTACCAAGCCCGCTACACCGAACTCGATACTATCTACCGTAAGACGCTCGCACGTAAAACAAGCCTGGAAGCAGATATCGCAGCGAACACCGCCAAGCACGCCGCCATCACCACAGCCCTAGGCGATTTGACGGGCGAACCTGTGAGCGAGTTTCACCCCGCACAATGGAGCGCTCTCATCGATCACGCCATCGTAGACGAGGATACGATCCGGTTGGTATTCCGCACCGGTGAACAGGTAAGCATGGCCTTGAAAGGGTGATGCTCGTATCGGTTGATGTGCACGGTTAGGTACACCTCCCAGAAAGCGAGTAAGGTTAGACTTACCTAATAAGGATGGTGTTTACGTGAACGATAGTGTAACGGATCAGGTTGTTGACGGTGAGTATGGGTCCGCGAAGGAAAAATCTGTCGCTGGCCAGAACGCGATCCGTCAGCTATCGCAGCCGGTGAAAGGCAAACTGTTTATCGCGCAGGTTTTGGCTTTTCTCTCAGGCGTGTTGGCTATTGCCCCGTATGTGGCTCTGGTGGAGCTTGGCAGAGAACTTATGCAAGACCAGGTGGACCCGGCGCGGGTGAACTGGATCGTCATGCTCCTCGTCAGCGCATACATGGCCCGGTTGACCTTATATTTTGTTGCATTGGGCGTGACGCATTTTATTGACCTGTCGTTGCGTAATCAGATGCGTCGGCAAATTGCCGCCCGAATGTCGACTGCTCCGCTGTCGTGGTTTACCCGCGAGGGTGAGGGGAAGATCCGCAAGACCATTCAGGATGATACGGCCACGGTGCATACAGTGATCGCGCACGGGCCGATTGAGAAACTGAACGCGATCGTATCCCCGCTCGCCTTGTTGGTGTATGCGTTTGTGGTGGATTGGCGGCTCGCTCTGCTGTCGATTGCGACGATTCCGATTTATGTGGGCATGTATGGCATGTCGATGCGTGGGATGAATGAGAAGACCGCACAAATGGACACCAAGCTCGCTCAGGTTTCGGCAACGATGGCCGAGTTCGTTGCCGGTATCTCAGTGGTGAAAGCATTCGGCAAGGTCGGCCAAGCACATAAAGCCTATTTAGATGCGGCTAACGAGTTTTCTAAGTTCTACCGGGCGTGGTGTATGCCGCTGGTGTCGATGTCGGTCGCCTCATTTTCGTGGGTGTCGATCCCGGTGTTGTTGATCGTGAACCTTGGCGGTGGCGCGTTGATGATGAACGCCGGTTGGGTGAGCATCTACGAGGTGATAACGACGACGTTGATCGCCTTGGTGCTGCCGGGAGCGTTGATGGCAGTCGCAACCATCGCCTGGTCGTACCAGCTCGCAGGGTCTGCGGCAGTGAGGCTGGTGAACGTCATGGAGCTACCAGCGTTGAGTCAGCCCGATGCGCCACAGACACCACACGGTCATGATATCGAGATTCGGGGTGTGTCGTATGCCTATGACGACACCCAGGCATTAGACGAGGTGAGCCTGAGCATTCCGGCAGGCACGGTGACCGCGCTGGTTGGCCCGTCGGGTGCGGGGAAGTCGACGTTGGCGAGTTTAATTGCCCGCTTCGATGACCCGGACGCTGGCACGATCACTATCGGCGGGGTTGATCTAAAGAGCATTTCCCAGGATTTGTTGTATTCGACGGTCGCGTTCGTCTTGCAAGATGCACAGCTTATTCGCGACACCATCCACAACAACATTGCCCTGGGCGCGCCAGACGCAACCTTGGATCAGGTGCGACAGGCGGCGAGAGCCGCGCAGATCGACGAGTTCATCATGAGCCTGCCAGATGGTTACGACACCGTGTTGGGGGAGGACACCCACGTTTCGGGCGGGCAGGCAGCCCGTATCGCGATCGCCCGGGCGCTCATGGTTGATGCCCCAGTGTTGGTGCTGGACGAGGCGACGGCGATGGCGGACCCGGAATCGGAATCGAAAATTCAACAAGCTCTCTCGACTCTTGCCAAAGGCAGAACCGTGATTGTGATCGCCCACCGGTTGGCCTCGATCAGGGGCGCGGATCAGATTGTCGTCATGGAACGCGGGCGCATTGCTGTGGTCGGTAAACACGACGAGCTGTTGGGTAATGCGCACTATCAGGCACTTCTTGCCCAAGGTGCATGTGAGGAGATGACACGATGAATCAACTATTGCTGCCACGCTTTAAGCGTTTGATGGAACCCGCTTCGTGGCGTGACCTCTCGGTCGGTCAAGCGTGGGGTGCGGTCTCAGGACTGTGTCACGGCTTTGCCCTGCTGATTCTGCTTCCCGCAGCAAGTGCCCTAGCGACCGGAATGCCGGTGTGGGGGTTATCGTTTTGGGGCTGGCTCATCGCCTTGGCGGTGATCTCGGTAGCGGGTGTAGGCACCGAGTTTTATGGCATGCGCACCGGCTATATTGGCGCGCTCGGGTTCATTCACGACGTCCACCACGCAATAGGTAACAAAGTAGCCCGCCTACCGTTGGGAGTGTTCGATTCGGGTAGCTCTGGCCGACTGTCGCGCATGGTCACCCAGGAAATGATGAACTTGGGCGAGTCGGCGGCGCACTTCATTTTCTCCCTCGTCCAAAAACTCTCAGCCGTGCTGGTGATCACTGTGGGAACCTGGTTCTGGGATTGGCGGCTGGGACTGACCTTGACGATCGCGTTCCCGATCATGCTCGCCTTCCTCCATATCTCCCGCGTGCTTCTTGATAAAGGTAAGCAGGTTTCCGAACCAGCTGAGTCAGAATTGGCGGCTCGCATGGTCGAATTCGCCACCTGCCAAGGCGCGCTGCGCTCCTGCCATGTCGCCGACGACTACCCGGCCCTTGATCGGGCATTCAAACAGGCTGACCGCAAAAGCCGCAAAGCATTGTGGATCGAAACATTAGCGAACCTGATTAATGGAATGTTCGTCCAAGCCCTTGTCGTGATAATGATCTGGCTGACCGCCCAACTCGCCCTCGGCGGGCAAATGAATGCGCTGAACGCCGTGGTCACAATCGGCATGTGCCTGCGGTTCACCACCATGCTCCAAGACATCGGTGGCTGCATGACCGGGCTGGAAGAACGCCGCCAGCAGATGAACCACGTCGACAAGGTCATGGATGCCCCCGAACTGTCCGAACCCGATGCCTCTACACCAGTGAGGGCACCTGGTGATGTTCGTTTCGAGGACGTCACCTTCAGCTACGATCCGGACACCCCGGTGCTGCACGATATGTCCTTCCATGTCCCGCAAGGCGGCATGTGTGCCCTGGTTGGTCCATCTGGGTGCGGGAAGACGACGATCGCCCGGATGGTTGCACGTTTCTGGGATGTGCAGTCCGGCAGCGTGCGCGTTGGCGGAGTGGACGTGCGCGAGCAGACCACCGAAGATTTGATGCGCCAGATATCTCTGGTCTTCCAAGACGTCTACTTATTCAACGACACTCTCGAAGCCAACATTCGCCTTGGCAATCCCGAAGCTACTGATGAAGAAATCAGGTGGGCCGCTGAGCTGTCGGGCGTGACGGAAATTGTCAACCGCCTCCCAGACGGCTGGAATTCATTGGCGGGTGCTGGCGGGCGTGCACTGTCAGGTGGGGAACGCCAACGAGTGTCCATCGCTCGCGCCTTGGTGAAGAAAGCCCCGATCGTGCTGTTCGATGAGGCCACCAGCGCGTTGGACGCGGAAAATGAAGCCAACATTGTTGCGGCGATGAACGAGCTGCGTAAGCACTCCACACTAATTGTCATCGCCCACAAACTTGAAACCATTCGCCAAGCTGACCAAATCATTGTGCTCTCCCACGATGGGCGTATCGCCCAGCGCGGGTGCCACGACGAGCTGGTCAACCAGCCGGGTCAATACCGCGATTTCTGGCAAGAACGCATCAACGCAGCTGGATGGCAACTCGTCTAAACACAGCACGTATACGCACATGAAAGGAAAAACTATGTCTACGCCTACATCCTCGCGCCTCAACACGCGCGACTTCATCAACATTGGCGTCTTCACCGCCTTGATGTTCGTCATCGTGTTTGCATTCGGAATGCTCGGGTTCATCCCCGCCGCCATGTATGCCGGCTTCTTGCTTTCTATTCTCGTTAACGGCATCGTCTTTGCGCTGTTCACAGCACGCACTCCGAAGATGGGGGCATTGACAATCATGCTGATTATCATCGAAATCCTCTTCTTCGTGACCGGCCACTGGGTAGGGGGAATCGCGGTGGCCGCTGTATTCGGCCTGCTCGCCGACCTAGTCATTACCAAGGGGCCGAAGAGCGTGAAGGTTCGCGTTCCGCTGGCATACGCACTGTTTATTCTGCCGATCTATGTTTCCCCGTGGATGCCGCTATTTATGGACCAAGACGCATATATGTCGCAGATCGCCGAACAAATGGGCGCCGAGTATGCCGCGAAGATGGCGCAGGTTGTCACGATTCCGATTCTGTTGGGCTTCTTCGTTGTGATGCTCATCGTGGGCTGGCTTGCTGGTCTGTTGGGAACCAGGGTGGCGCGTAAGCACTTTGAACGGGCCGGTCTTGTCTAAACTTCCCGACCCGCGCACGATTATCGTAGCGCTCGTCATCGTCTCCACCACGATCTACAGTGCCTACTCGCCGTGGTTCGTGTGTGCTCTGGGCGGATTCGCCGCCGTGATGCTGGCGAGCGCTGCGATCAACCCCAACACGCTCGTGCGCCCGAGCTGGGTGGCCGTCTACCTGGCCACGTTTGCGGTCCTCGGCGGGCTCGTCTTCGTGATACCACTGGTGTGGAAGTCAACGGTCAGCGCGTTCCTCATGCTGTTTTTGCAGTGGATGTGGCGATTCAGTGTCAGCGCAGGCATGGGCGCATACGCGATCGGTGTAATCCGACCCGCCACCTTGCAAAAAGCACTCGTCAGCTCACGGATCCCGACCTGTTTCACGATCCCAATCTCGGTTGCCTTACGGGTGCTGCCCGTGATCGGCCACGAGGTTAAAGCGATCTCAGATGCGATGAAACTACGCGGCATGTCTGCGTTTTCCCTGCGCGCGGCCCAGTACTTCACAATCCCGCTGCTATCGACCGTGGTACGCAGCGGGGACGAACTGGCATCTGCTGCCCTCGTGCGAGGACTGGGCGGAACCGCAAAGCCCACCTCAGTCACGGTCGTGAAATTCCGTGTGATCGACGCAGTCATTCTGCTCGTCGTTATCGGCTTCGCGATATGGAGAATCGTCCTATGACAATAACCCAAGCCACCGGCGTCACCTTCACCTATCGAGGAGCAGACCACCCCTCAATCACTGACGCAACCATCACCATCACACCTGGAACCGTCACCTTGCTGTGTGGCGCATCGGGATCGGGGAAAACCACCGCGCTACGGCTGTTTAACGGGCTCATCCCGCACTTTCACGACGGCGACCTTACCGGAAGCGTCACAGTCGACGACATTGACGTGGCACGAGTAGATCTATCAGAGCTTGCCCACCACTGTTCGACAGTGTTTCAAAACCCACGCACCCAGTTCTACACCACTCACGTGCGCCAAGAACTCGCCTTCGGCCCAGAAAATCTCGGCCGCGCCCCGCAGGAGATCTGTGCCCGCATTGACGAGGTTGCAGCCGAGTTAGGTATCGCCGACCTGTTGGAATCCCGCGTCACACAGCTGTCGGGCGGGCAGATGCAACGCGTGGCCTGCGCCGTCGCCATGTGCAACAACACGTCGCTGATCGTCTTTGACGAGCCGACCGCGAACCTATCAGCTGATCTTATCGGCCAACTCGCCACACTCATCGCCAGGCTCAAAGCTGATGGACACACGATCATCATTGCTGAACACCGGCTAAGTTTTCTTTCCGGGATCGCTGACCGTGTCTACTGCTTCGACAAAGGCAAGATCGCCCTCACCGCAACCGGCGAAGAGTTCTACGCTACCTCGGATGAGGAGCGCAAACAGCTTGGACTGCGATCCCTAGTGACTGTGTCTATGCCACAACTTCCGGAACCGGCAGGGGAGGGGCTCACGATCGACAACCTCACCTTCGCCTACCGGCAGGGGAAAACGGTTCTCAACGTCGACCATGCGCTCTTTCCGGCAGGGAAAATCACAGCGCTCCTCGGCCCGTGCGGTTCAGGGAAATCAACCCTGGCACGCATTGTTTGCGGACTAGAAAAAGCCAAACACGCATCCATCACACTCAATGGACAAAAATTCCCCAGCCGTGACGCCTACCTTGTGATGCAAGACCCTACCCGACAGTTGTTCTCAGATACCGTCATCGACGAAGTCACGCTCGGCACGACCAAAGCCGAAAAGCAACACATCGATGCCCACGCGATCCTTGAAGAACTCGACCTTGCCGACCACGAGGCTGACCATCCCCAAGCACTCTCTGGCGGGCAGCGCCAACGCCTGGTTATTGCTACAGCGCTTGCTGCGAACAAGAAAGTTTACATCTTCGACGAACCCACGTCCGGTGTTGGCTACAAGCACCTTGTCGCGATTTCCCGAGTAATGCGTAAACTCGCTGACACTGGTGCCGTCGTCATTGTCATCACCCACGACGCTGAACTCGTTACCGAGGTCGCCGACCATAGCGTCCGCCTTGACCAGATCAACGCCTGCTAACGCAAACGCTCGCTCAGCCGAAAGAGAGGAAAGCGCTTCCGCAGGTCAGAGCTAATGCGCTATACACTCGCTAACGCAAGCGATTTTCTTGACCCCCTTGGGGCGTACGCGCTAACGCAAACGCCTACTTATCATTTTCGACGTCATAGTGGAGCCGGCGACAGTGGAGCCGGCGACGGGAATCGAACCCGCACTCTCAGCTTGGGAAGCTGATGTTCTACCACTAAACTACGCCGGCAGCGCATGTAATGCAGCAGTGGGTAATTTTAGCACCGCGCTGCTAATTCGCCAAACGCTAGCGGGCTGCGTCGGACCCGTCGGGGAGTGCGCTGAGTGAGCAGGCGCGCTGGTTGGGGGTGCGGTCGTCGACGGTGCGCTCGAGGCCCCACCGGGTGAGGGCTGCGACGGTGAGGTCGGATTGCATGTTGGGGTGCAGGACTCGTCCGGAGTTCGGGCAGGATGCTTCGATGTTGATGTTGACGACGTCCGCTCCGTCGACAGCTTGCAGGATTGAGGTGCTGTTTGGGGTTGCGGTGACGTCGGATGGTGAGTAGAGCGAGGTGTACACGATGCCGGCTTGGGTGTCGGGGAGTGCGTTGAGGGCCTGGATCTCGGGGGAGTCGTTGAGCTGTTGGAGTGCGCCTGGTCCGACGAGGAACGCCGCGAGGCGTGGGAGTGCGCGGGCGATGGGGGAGAGGAATCGGCCGGCGCCGTTGAGGTCGGTACCGTGGAAGGTGGCGCCGACGGTGACTGCGCGGCGGACGTTGTTGCCACCGCCGAGCTCGGCGATGTACTTCTTCACCAGCAGGCCGCCTTGGGAGTGTGCGACGAGGTCGACCTGGTCGGCACCGGTTGCTTCCTTGACACGTTCGACGTTGCGCGCGAGTTCGCGCGCGGAGCTGTTGATGTCGGCGTTGCCGTAGGAACCGGGGAAGAGAGAGGGCAGTCCGCTGCCACGGCCGTAGTTGAAGCCCCATACGCAGTAGCCTGCGGCTTTGAGGGCGACGGCGTTTTGGGCCCACTTTTCGGTGTTGCCGGCGGTGCCGTGCACGTACAACACGGGTGTGGTTTTGTCGGCGGCGGGGACGCAAGAGGCGTCGTTAAAGATGTCGCTGGTGTTCGCTGTGGCGATTGGGGCGCCGCTGACCGCGAGAGCGGCGGTCAGGAGAATGGTCGAGAGGATTCGGTGCATGCGTTTACTTTAGCCCCACCCCAAAGCAGGCTAGACTAGGCGCCGTGCTTCTTTCAGACCATGACATTCGTGACGCCGTTGATTCGGGACGCCTCGGTATTGCGCCGTATGACGCTGCGTTAGTGCAGCCGTCGTCGGTGGATGTGCGTTTGGATCGGTTCTTCCGCGTGTTCAATAACTCGCGCTATACCCATATTGATCCGCGTGAGGAGATGCCGAATCTGACTACGCTGGTGGAGGTCCCTGAGGGTGAGGGGTTTGTGCTGCACCCGGGTGAGTTTGTCTTGGCGTCGACGTTGGAGAAGTTCACGTTGCCAGCCGATTTGGCTGGGCGTCTAGAGGGCAAGAGTTCTCTGGGCAGGCTTGGCCTGTTGACGCACTCGACGGCCGGGTTCATCGATCCGGGGTTTTCGGGCTACATCACGCTTGAGCTGTCGAATGTGGCGAATTTGCCGATCGTGCTGTGGCCGGAGATGAAGGTCGGCCAGTTGGCGTTGTTCGCGATGACGTCGCCGGCGGAGGTGCCGTACGGCAGTGGCGCGTTGGGCTCGAAGTATCAGGGGCAGCGGGGTCCGACGCCGTCGAAGGCGTATTTGAACTTCCGGTAGGGGCCTCGCGTATGCGGTTGTCGGTGGTCGGCGTGGGGTATTTGGGGGCGACGCATGCCGCGTGCATGGCTGAGCTCGGCCACGAGGTGCTGGCGGTGGACACGGATGCGCGCAAGGTTGCGGCCCTGCAGTCGGGGAGGGCGCCGTTGTTCGAGCCCGGCCTCGACACATTGCTGCAGCGCCACACGGCTTCGGGCCGCCTGAGATTCACGGCTGATCTGCGCGAGGCGGCGGGGTTCGCGCGGGTGCATTTTTTGGCCGTCGGCACGCCGCAGGTTTCCGGTGGGCTTGCCGCAGACACTTCATTTCTTGACGACGCCACCTCCCACCTCGCCGCAATCCTGAAAGGGGAGCACCTGGTGGTGGGGAAGTCGACGGTGCCGGTGGGCACTGCGCGCCGCCTGCAGGAGCGTTTCCCGGATGTGGTGGAGGTGGCGTGGAACCCGGAGTTTCTGCGTGAGGGCCACGCGGTGAAGGACACGCTGGCGCCGGACCGGATCGTGGTGGGACAGCGCCCGGGTGGGCGCGCGGAGCAGGTGCTGCGGGAGGTGTACGCCACTCCTATTGAGCAGGGCTCACCAGTCGTGGTGACGGATCTTCCCACCGCTGAACTGGTAAAGGTGGCGGCGAACGCGTTTTTGGCCACGAAGATTTCTTTCATAAATGCGGTCGCCGAGGTGTGCGACGCGGCGGGGGCTGACGTTACCCAGCTGGCGGACGCGATCGGGATGGACGGGCGCATCGGCCGCCAGTTCCTGAACGCCGGCCTGGGCTTCGGGGGCGGCTGCCTGCCGAAGGACGTCCGGGCGTTCATCGCGCGCGCCGACGAGCTCGGCGCGGGTGACTCGGTGCGTTTCCTCCGGGAGGTCGACACCATCAACCAGGGCCGCCGCGCCCGCATTGTTGACCTGGCGCGAGGGGAGCTCGGCGAGCTGGAGGGGCGCACTATCGCGGTGTTGGGGGCGGCGTTCAAACCGAACTCGGATGACATCCGGGACTCGCCCGCCCTCGACGTGGCGCAGCGCCTCCACGACGCCGGTGCTCGCGTGCGCGTCCACGACCCGAAGGCCCTCGCCAACGCCCGCGCCGCCTACCCCGACCTGGAGTTTCCCGGCACGCTCACACAGGCCACCGCAGGCGCGGACCTGTGCATCCTGGCCACCGAGTGGGATGCGTTCCTGGAGCCGCTGGTGGGCGTCGATAAGCGAGTAATTATCGACGCCCGCAACGCCCTCGATATCCCCACCTGGCACAAGGCGGGGTGGCGAGTCATCCGCTAGTGCTGGTGGTAATCCGAAAGGAAGTTGCCGAGGCGCTCGATGGCGTTCTCCAACTGTGACGCCCACGGCAGCGTGACCACGCGGAAGTGATCCGGGGTGGGGTAGTTGAAGCCGGTGCCCTGCACCATGAGGATCTTCTCGCTCTTGAGCAGATCCAGCATGAAACGCTCGTCGTCGTGGATGTGGTACATCTCCGTGTCGATCTTCGGGAAGGCGTACAGGGCGCCCTTCGGCTCCACAACGGAGATGCCCGGGATTTCGCGCAGCTTGCGCACGGCGACGTTACGCTGCTTGTGCAGGCGGCCGCCATCCGCGGTGAGCTCGTAAATCGACTGGCGTCCACCCAGGGCCACCTGGATCGCGTGCTGGCCAGGCACGTTCGCGCACAGGCGCGTGCCGGACAGCAGGTCCAGCCCCTCGATGAGGCCCTTCGCCCGGCGACGCGGCCCCGTAATCACCATCCAGCCAGCGCGGTACCCGCACACCCGGTACGCCTTCGACAAGCCGTTGAACGTCAGGGTGATCACGTCCGGGGCAACCTCCGCCATGGAGATATGCTGGGCACCGTCGTAAAGAATGCGGTCGTAGATCTCGTCGGCGAAGATCATCAGCTCGTGCTCGCGGGCAATGTCCGCGATGCCCTCGAGCGTCTCCCGCGAGTACACCGCACCCGTCGGGTTGTTCGGGTTAATCACCACGATCGCCTTGGTCTTGCTGGTCACCTTGGAGCGGATGTCCTCCAGCGAGGGGTTCCAGTCGTCCTCCTCGTCGCACTTGTAGTGCACCACCTTGCCGCCCGCAAGTGTCGACGCCGCCGTCCACAGCGGGTAATCCGGCGTCGGAATGAGGATCTCATCACCCTCGTTGAGGGAAGCCTGCGTGACCATGCTGATCAGCTCAGACACACCGTTGCCCAGGTACACATCATCGATGTCGAACGCCGGGAAGTCCGGAATCATCTCGTAGCGCGTCACAATCGCACGACGCGCCGAAATAATGCCTTTCGACGTGGTGTAGCCCTGCGACGTCGGCAAATTGGCAATCATGTCGCGCATGATCACATCCGGCGCCTCAAACCCGAACACGGCCGGGTTGCCCGTGTTCAGCTTCAGGATGGTGTGGCCGTCGCGCTCCATCTCCTCCGCGGTCGCGCTCACCGGGCCGCGAATGTCATAAAACACGTTCTTCAGCTTCTCGGCCTGGTCAAAGTGCCGGTGCCGCTTAAAAGGCGTGTGCTGCGGACTTTTGTTTTCTGGTGCTTCTGATTGCTTCTTGTTGGCCATGTGCCAATACTAGCGCCCGAACCTAACCACGTTTGTTGAACCGCTGCATCGTCTGCTGCGCGATATTCAACGCATCGTTCTTCAGCTGGTCCATCTGCTGGCGCTGCTGCTGCTTCCGCATCGCGATCTCCGCCGCCTGATGCGACTGCAACTCCAACTGCTGCATCTTGACCGCCTGGCGCTGCGCCCGCTGAATCTGCCGAACCGACGGCGAGTACCAGCTATCCGGCCCCACCTTCATCACATACAGCAGGATGAACACGGTCGGGATGATCAGCAGCGACAGTACGGCCAGGAAGTTTTCGCCCATCTCGGAAAAGACGACGATGAAAGCGAGGCTGGCGATCGTCGACAAGCCCAGCAGGCCTCCGCGCACATTGCGTCCGCGCTTGCGGGCCAGCTCAATGTCCTCGCCCGTGTACACCGGCGACTGTTGCGACTGCTGGGCAGGCACCTGACACTGGCCCGGCTTCTGCGGCAAATCCTGGAACAACGCCATCAAGTCCGGCGAGTACTCCGCCTTCGCGACAGCCGCACACCGCCTATCGAACTCGTCCATGGTCAGGCGCCCCTCACCGAACGCCACCGACAACGCCGTCACCGCGTCATTGCGGTCGGTGTCACTGATGCGGTAGTTGAACTGGAAATTCGGATTCGGCTGAGGCATGGTCATAGCTCCTAAGCATACTTGGCTGGTGTGGCCCGTCCTAGACCTGCAAAGTGTAGTAACAGGAATGTAGTAATCCCCGAAATGGGCGCCAAAAATCCGGATTACTACATTCCTGTTACTACAGTTTGGGTTTTGTCGGGCCCTAGGACACCAAGTTGGTGATGAAGATCGCCAGCAGTGGCAGCGCGAAGAACACGCTGCCGACCCAGATAAAGATGTACACCTTGTTTTTATCGGCGAGTCCGGCGAGCCACTCGGCACCCTTCGGGGGAAGTGCGCGCAGGAACGGCACCGACATGATGATGATCGCTGCGAAGGTGTTGAAGAGGGTGTGTACCAGGGCGGTCTGCATGGCCACCTCGGCAACCTCGGGCGGCGCGGAAAACGCCGCGATCAACCCGGTGACCGTGGTACCGATGTTGGCGCCGACCACGAACGGGAACAGGTCGCGCATGTGGAACTTGCCCGACGCCGCCAGCGGCACCGTCAGCGACGTGGTGGTGGAGGAGGACTGCACCGCCGTAGTGATGACGGCGCCGGAGAGGACACCGGAGAGGGTGCCCTTGCCGAGTGCCGCATGCAGGAACTCCTGCGCCCGGCCGACCAGCAGCGTGCCGAGCATGTTGCCGATGAACCCGATGACCACCATGATCAGCGCAATGCCGCCGATGGAGAGGACGATGCCTCCCCACACGGGGCTCAGTGGGCTCACGATGGTTTCGGCGAGGGAGACGAGTGGTTCGGTGATGGCGTCGACAAAGTCGCCGATGCCGCTGAAGATTGTGTTGAGTATGCCGCCGGATCCACCGCTGGTGTAGTGCGCGATCGCGCCCGAGGTTTTCTGCAGGAAGCCGGTGGCGAGCTCGAGCGGCATGAAGATGGCCAGGGCGATCAGGTTGAAGAAGTCGTGCACAGTGGCCATCGCGAAGGCGCGGCGGAACTGCTCCTTGTTGCCCGAAAGCCCGAGCGCGACGAGGGTGGCGGTCACGGTGGTGCCCAGGTTGGCGCCGAAGAGCATCGGGATGGCGATTTCGATGGGCAGGCCACCCGCGACCATGCCGACGGTAATCGACGTCGTGGTGGACGAAGACTGCATAATCGCAGTCGCCAAGATACCGATGCCCAGGCCCACGAACGGGTTCTGCGCAAACGAGAAGAGTTCCTCGGCGCGATCTCCTGCAGCGAGCTGGAAGCCGGCGCCGATCATGCTCACCGCGTTGAGCAGCAGCCACACCGCAACCACGACGGACATCCAGTCCACGAACGTTTTGAAGGGACCACCGAACGGCAAGAAACCCAGTGGGTCTTTCTTGCCTGCATCCGCCCCGTCGGGATGGTGCGTGAACGTCGTGGTCGCGGTGTCCATGCTCATAAGGTGAAGCGCTTCCTGTCGTCGAAAAGTTTCTCGCCAAAAAGGGCCCAGAGCGCGGGCCAACATATCACCATAATGTGCGCATGTGCACGGCCGGTAACACCAAAGTGAACTTTAGGCGAACTTATAGCAGCTGCCGCGCGTACCAGCCAAGAGTGGAGTTTGACGACGTCGTAGGCTGGTCAAGGTCCATGGAAACAGGGGACAGCAGTTCGGGACCGAAGTACAGCTCTGGGTAGGAACCCGTCAGCCAGTACTTCTTGTCCTTCCAAACTCCGCCGGAGGTGACTGCGACGAAGCCGCGGCCCGGGATCCAGATGGGGCCGCCGGAGTCGCCGTGGCGTGGCCCGCCGATGGAGGTGGCGATCATGTTGCCGCGCACCCCGGTCACGTGCCCGCAGAACTCGCGGCGCGTGGTGGCGCCGTAGGCGCAGACGCGCTCGCCTGGGCGCACCGCGTTGGGGTGGACTTTCGCGTTGCCGGAGAACCGGTTGGTGCCGGCGGTAGCGCCGGAGAGGGTGACGTAGGCGAAGTCGTTAGGGCCGTCAGAGGAAACGAGCCAGCCGGGGAAGGAGATCACCGTACCGATGCGTCGGCCGCTGCCGTCAAGGACCTGCTGGAACGGGAACTTTACGCAGTGCCGCGCGATGGCGATCTGGTTGCGCGCATGGTCCACGTAGCCGACGGTGCAGATACCGTAGGCGAGCCCCATGTCGAGGCGGACGCGGTCGCCCTGGTTCACCATCGGCCGCGCGTCGGCGGCGGGGGCGAGCAGGGAAGTGGCGGTGGCGACGCCCACGCATGCAACGGCGATCTTCTTCATAAACTGGCGCATAGCCAGCAGCTTACTGCTTGTGGTGGGCGTAGGAGACCATTTCGTCCCACTCGACGATCTTCTTACGCTCGCGGCTGTGGGTGCCACACTCTTCGCCGAGCTTGCGCTCCGCTTCGTCGAGGCGGTACCAGCCGTCCCACGTGGTGTAGTCGATGCTGCGCTCGTCGAGAAGTCCGAGGATGGCGTCCGGGTCCTCGTGGACCGGGGCAGTGAGCTTGCCGGCGTCAGCGTCGGCGATGAGCATGTCGGTCGTTTCCTTCGCGTCCGACTTCGTGTTGCCGATTAGGCCGACCGGGCCACGCTTGATCCAGCCGGTGACGTAGAGGGAGTCCTCGAAGCCGTCCTCGCCGAGGACGTGGCCACCGTCGTTCGGGATGACGTGGCGCTCAAGGTCGAACGGGACGCCCTCGACGGGTTCGGAGCGGTAGCCGATGGCGTGGTAGACTTGCTGGACTGGCCAGTCGGTGAACTTGCCGGTGCCGCGCAGCCCGCCTTCGCCGTCGAACTCGGTGCGCTCGGTGCGGATACCAACGATGGCGTCGCCCTCGGTGAGCACCTCAACAGGGGACTCGAAGAAGTGAATGTGGATCTTGTGCGGGGCGTCGTCCGGCTCGCGCATCGCGTACTGCTCCAGGACCTGGCAGTTCAGGTCGATGGACTTGTCGGCGCGGCGCAGTTCCTCGGAGGGACCGTCGTAATCAATGTCTTCAGGGTCGACGAGCACCTGGATGGTGTCGGACTCGTCGAGCTCGCGTAGCTCCTTCGGCGTGAACTTCGCCTGCGCCGGCCCGCGGCGGCCGAACATGTGGATGACCTCGGCCTTGTTGTTCTTCAGGGACTCGTAGACGTTGTCCGGGATCTCAGTGACCAGCAGTTCGTCGCCGGTCTTCGCCAGGATTCGGGAGATATCCAGCGCCACATTGCCGACGCCCACCACCGCGACCTCGCGCGCCTCCAGGTTCCAGGAGCGCTCGAAGCGCGGGTTGCCATCGTAGAAGCCGACAAACTCGCCGGCGCCGATCGACTTGTCGCCACCTGGGACGAGGAACTCACGGTCGCGGACAGCGCCGGCGGAGATGATGATGGCGTCGTAGTACTCGCGCAGCTCATCAATGGTGATGTCGCGGCCGACGGTGATGTTGCCCAGGAAGCGCAGGTTCGGCTTGTCCATCACGTTGTGCAGCGACTTGACGATGCCCTTGATGCGCGGGTGGTCCGGGGCGACACCGTAGCGGATGAGGCCGAACGGCGCAGGCATCTGCTCAAACAGGTCGACGTGGATCTCGTGCTCCTGATTGCGGATGAGCAGATCGGATGCGTAGATACCGGCTGGCCCGGCACCTACGACAGCGACGCGCAGACTCATAGAAATATGTCCTTTCGGTTTTTGAGGCTAGTTATCTTAACAATATAGCGCTACGTGTTTAGTTCTTGGAGCGCCTGCCCATTTGTGCCATGTGTTCGCGCACGGCGTTGAAGGCCTCCTTGGAGTCCAACGTCTGGCTCTGTTGGGTGGCCATTTGGACCTCGTCGGGGGTGACTTCGCCAGTTCGGAGCGAGACCATCTCTGCCCAGTAGCGGAACCAGACAGCGAGGACCGCGGCGACCGGCACCGCGAGGAACGCGCCGACGATGCCGAACAGCGTGCCGCCGAGCGCCACGGAGAGCAGCACGATCGCTGCGTGCAGGCCCATTGCCTGGGACTGCAGGATCGGCTGGAGGATGTTGCTCTCCAGCTGCTGCACCACGATGATGAGCACGAGCACCAGGATGGCGTTGGTCAGGCCGTTGGAGACCAGCGCGATGATCACCGCCAACGCGCCCGCCGTGACCGCACCGATGATGGGGACGAAGCCCGCGAAGAACGTGATCACTGCCAGGACCGGCCACAGTGGCACGCCGAGTAGGAGCAGGCCGAGGCCGATGAAGATGGCGTCGACAGCCGAGACGACCGCCTGCGTGCGGATGAAGCCGGACAGCGTGTTCCAGGAACGCATGCAGACCTCGGTGAGGTGCCAACCGGCGCGCACGCCGACGTAACCCTTGAGCCACGGCAGGAACTTTGAGCCGTCCTTCAGGAAGAAGAAGGTGAGGATCAGGGTCAGCGCCAAGGTGGTGCCGACGGACGCGATCGCCCCGAGGCCTGAGAACACACCAGACGCGATGTTGGAGGCCTGGCCTCGCAGGACGTTCGTGACCTGGTCGATGACCTCTTGAACCTTGGTTGGATCGATGAGCTCGTTATCGACGTTGTCGCGCAGCCAGTGCGTGATCTGGTCAATACCCTGCTGCGCCTGGTCGACGAGCTGGGTGCCCTGGGTGCGAACGGTCGGGGCCATCGCGGCGAAAATGCCGCCGATGATGGCGAACGCCCCCACGAGCACGCCGGCCGCAGCGAGCGCAGGCGGCGCTTTCTTCTTGCGCAGCCAGTCCACTGGCGGCCACAGCACCGTGCACACGATGAGCGCTAGGAAGATCGGCAGCAGTCCCATCCAGACGTACTTCAGCAGGTACAGCAGGATGGCGGTGGCGGCGACGATGATGATGAATCTCGCCGCCCAAGCTGCCGCGGTGCGCCCGTCGGAGGCGATGACCGTGCTGCGGTCAACATTTTCTGAGGAAAGCTCCTGCGCGGCGTCGGCCGCGGTGGGCTGTGTTTCCTCCTGTGGTTCAACTTCGTTGTTCATACCAAGACATTGTGCCAGACCTCTCCGACATAACTTATTTACACCCCCTGGACTGCAAGATTAGGAAAAGTTGAGTCGAGTGGGAATAACTTTCTGGATTGCATGTTGTAAGGATTGAGCGTGACAGGCTCAAGGTTGGCGGAACTTCTGCTACAGTGGTTCCCGTCAAGTTGAGTCGAGGCGATTCAACTTCGGATTAACTTCAGAAATGACTTCGACAAACACAGGAGGAAATGTAGAAATGGGACGCGCAGTAGGTATTGACCTTGGTACGACAAACTCGGTTGTCTCTGTCCTTGAAGGCGGAGAGCCGGTAGTTATCGCGAACGCTGAGGGTTCGCGCACCACCCCGTCTGTCGTCGCGTTTGCGAAGAACGGCGAGGTGCTGGTTGGCCAGTCCGCGAAGAACCAGGCGGTCACCAACGTTGACCGCACGATCCGCTCCGTTAAGCGTCACATGGGCGAAGACTGGACGGTCGAGATTGATGACAAGAAGTACACCCCGCAGGAGATTTCCGCACGTACGCTGCAGAAGCTGAAGAGGGACGCAGAGGCATACCTCGGCGAGGAGGTTACCGACGCCGTCATTACCGTCCCTGCCTACTTCGAGGACGCACAGCGTCAGGCTACGAAGGAAGCCGGCCAGATCGCAGGTCTGAACGTCCTGCGTATCGTCAACGAGCCGACGGCAGCTGCACTGGCATACGGCCTGGAGAAGGCTGACAAGGAGCAGACCATCCTGGTCTTCGACCTTGGTGGCGGTACCTTCGACGTCTCCCTGCTGGAGATCGGCGACGGCGTCGTAGAGGTCCTGGCAACCGCGGGTGACAACGAGCTCGGTGGCGACGACTGGGACAACCGCGTGGTTGAGTGGCTCGTCGATAAGTTCAAGTCTGCACAGGGCGTCGACCTGTCCAAGGACAAGATGGCGATGCAGCGCCTGCGTGAGGCCGCTGAGAAGGCAAAGATCGAGCTGTCTTCCTCCCAGCAGGCATCCATCAACCTGCCATACATCACGGTTGATGCCGAGAAGAACCCACTGTTCCTCGACGAGACGCTGACGCGCACCGAGTTCCAGAAGATCACCTCTGACCTGCTGGACCGCACCAAGGCGCCGTTCAACCAGGTCATCAAGGACGCTGGACTCTCCGTCGGCGAGATTGACCACGTTGTGCTGGTCGGTGGTTCCACTCGTATGCCGGCCGTGACCGACATGGTCAAGGAGCTCACCGGCGGCAAGGAGCCGAACAAGTCCGTGAACCCGGACGAGGTCGTGGCACTCGGTGCGGCGCTGCAGGCAGGTGTCCTGCGTGGCGACGTCAAGGACGTCCTGCTTCTCGACGTCACCCCGCTCTCCCTCGGCATCGAGACCAAGGGCGGCGTGATGACCAAGCTCATCGAGCGCAACACCACCATCCCGACGAAGCGTTCCGAGACCTTCACCACGGCTGAAGACAACCAGCCAAGCGTGCAGATCCAGGTCTTCCAGGGCGAGCGCGAGATGGCTTCCGCGAACAAGCTGCTCGGCTCCTTCGAGCTGGCTGGCATCGCACCGGCACCGCGCGGTGTTCCGCAGATTGAGGTCACCTTCGACATCGACGCCAACGGCATCGTGTCCGTCTCCGCAAAGGACAAGGCGACCGGCAAGGAAAACACGATCAAGATCCAGGACGGCTCCGGCCTGTCCCAGGAGGAGATCGACCGCATGATCAAGGACGCCGAGGCACACGCCGACGAGGACAAGAAGCGTCGCGAGGAGCAGGAAACCCGCAACGGTGCAGAGTCCGCGGCTTACCAGACGCGCAAGTTCATGGAAGACAACGCCGACAAGCTGCCGGAGGACCTCAAGACCCGCGTCACCGAGGCAGCCGACGCCGTCGACGAAGCACTCAAGGGAGATGACCTTGAAGCGGTGAAGTCGGCCGTCGAAAAGCTGAACACCGAGTCGCAGGAGCTGGGCAAGGTGCTCTACGAGGCACAGGCCAACGAGGGCGCAACCCAGGCCGAGGCAGCCGACGACAACGTTGTCGACGCCGAGGTAGTCGACGAAGACACCGACGAAACCAAGTAAACAACAGCAACACTGCAGAAGGAGGTCACCATGACGAACCCGAATACTCCGGAACCGGAGCAGGTTGAAGACCTGATCGAAGAAGCCGAGGCAGTAGCAGCAGAAGCTGCCGAACCCGAGGCTGAAGCTGAGGTCGACGCCGACGCTGCACCGGAAACGGACGAGGGCGAGCAGGATGACGTCGAAAAGCAGCTTGCTGAGCGGACCGAAGACCTGCAGCGTGTGAGCGCCGAGTATGCAAACTACCGGCGCCGCACCGAGCGGGAACGCGCGGCCATCGCCGAGCATGCGAAAGCAGCCTTCGCCACCGAACTGCTCCCGCTTCTCGACGACCTCGACCTCGCCGAACAACACGGAGACTTAAACGAAGGCCCACTGAAAGCCTTCGCCGACAAACTCCGTGGCGTGGCCACCGCGCAACGCGTCGAAGCCTTCGGCGCAGAAGGCGACGCCTTTGACCCTGAAACCCACGAGGCAGTCCAAGACCTGTCCTCCGGCGACGACAAAGTCATCGGCACCGTACTGCGCAAGGGCTACCGCGTAGGCGACCGACTCGTGCGAAACGCAATGGTCATCATCGCCGACCCTGCGAAAGAGCCTGCTGAAGACAACGAGTAACAACAAAACCCAGGGCCGGGGCGTGAGGTGCGCGAAAAGCGGCCTTTACGCCCCGGTTTTGTACTTGAAATAACAAAATTCATCCGAGAAAGGAGGGTGCGAGATGGCTATGCAACAAGAGTGGGCCAACAAGGACTACTACGGCGACCTCGGCGTCTCCAAAGACGCGTCCACAGCTGACATTAAGAAGGCATACCGCAAGCTCGCACGCGAAAACCACCCCGACTCCAACCCCGGCAACAAAGCCGCCGAGGAGAAGTTTAAGAAGGTGGCAGAAGCGTACGACGTCGTCGGCGACGAAGAAAAACGCAAAGAATACGACCAGTTCAAAGCGATGATGAGCTCCGGCGGCTTCGGCGGCCGATTCGGAGGGGCAGGAGGTCCCGGCTTTCCGGGAGGGTTTCGCCAAACGGGGCAGAGCGACTTCAACTTCTCCGACCTCTCCGACATCTTCGGAGGAGCCGGGGGTGCTGGACAAGCTGGAGAAGGCGGCCTTGGTGATCTCTTCGGTGGCCTCTTTAACCGCGGCGGCGCTGCTGGCAGGAACGCTCGGCCGTCGCGGGGGGCGGACGTCGAGACGGAAATAACCCTCGACTTCCGCGAAGCCGCCAAAGGCACCACCTTCCCCGTCGAACTCACCGGCGACGCCCCATGCACCACATGCCACGGCTCCGGATCCAAATCCGGCCACGTCGAACAGTGCGAACAGTGCCACGGCTCCGGCTACGTCCGCGAGAACTCCGGCGCCTTCGGCATGGCCCGCCCATGCACCAACTGCGGCGGCACCGGCGACGTCATCAAGGACCCGTGCACCACGTGCCACGGCACCGGTACCGTCCGGCGCTCCCGCACGATCACGGTGCGCATCCCCGCCGGCGTCGTCGACGGCCAAAAAGTGCGCCTCGCCGGACAGGGCGAAGCAGGACCCAACGGCAAACCAGCCGGCGACCTCTTCGTCACCGTCCACGTCCGCCCCGACAAAGTATTCACCCGCACCGGCGACGACCTCGAAGTCACCGTCCCCGTCTCCTTCAGCGAACTCGCCCTCGGCGGCACCATCACAGTGCCCACCCTGGACAAACACGTCCGCGTGAAGGTCCCCGCAGGCACCCCCAACGGGCGTACCCTGCGCGTCAAAGGACGCGGCGTGCCACGCAAATCCGGCAACGCCGGCGACCTCCTGGTCACCGTCGAAGTCGCAGTGCCCAAGGACCTGGACGCAGCCGCTACCAGCGCGCTGCGCGCCTACCAGCAAGCCGAACGCGACTCCGGGTTCGACCCGCGCGCCGGGTGGGCAGGAGGTGCATAACCATGGCTGAGGAGTACTACGTCATCTCCGTCGCCGCCGAACTCACCGGCATGCACGCCCAAACCCTACGAACCTACGACCGCATCGGCCTCGTCACACCGATGCGGACCAGCGGCGGCGGACGCCGCTACTCCCGACGCGACATCTCCATGCTGCGCCGGATCCAACAACTCTCCCAAGAAGACGGCGTCAACCTGGCCGGCATCAAAACCATCATCGAGCTCACCGAACACATCGATGAACTCCAAGAGGAACTGGCGGCCAAACGCGAAGAAAACGCGCAACTACGCCAACGCTTGGAATCACGCCCGCGGGGCGGGGAGCTCGTTCACGTTCCCCGCTCAACCGCGCTGGTGACGTGGGAGCCGTCCTCCGCCAGGTCGCGTCGCCGGGCGCGGTAATAGTGGAAAGCCTCTGCTTCGCTTTGATGCTTGGCGGGGGCTGTTTTCTTTTGTTTGGGGGTTCTTGGGAGCTGGTGCGTGCTGTGTTTTGCCCTCTGCGCGTTCGTGTCGAGGTGTTTAGGGAGTGCGATGCTGGTCGCCGGAAATCGGCCCGGTTGGGTGAGAGAGCACGACCTGCATCGCACGCTTTGAATCCCACGCTTTGAGTGGTTTGAGGGCGCCAGGCAGGGGAGGGTGCGCACCAAATTCCTACATCGGGCGGGTTTGTGTGACCTGGGTTTTTGTAAATCTGCTCGCTGAAAACCCGGAATCTGGTGCAAAGAAGCAAGGCTTGGGGGAACGTTCTTCGTGGACAGACGACGCGACCTGGGGAAACGCAAGTGCTGGTCGACGGGAACAGGCCTGAAACGCCAAATGGTTCCCGGGCGCGGGAACTATTTCAAGGATGCTGATTGATTGGCAGTCCCAGTTGAGTCGTGGATAGGCGGGTCGCCTCGTGGGGGCGTCGTGCTCAAGAAGTGAGGACGCTGAGGGGTTGTTGAAGTGCTTGATCTGATGAATGTGTAGCGCAAGCCTGGGATGGAGAGGGTCTGGTCTTCATATCGCTGAATGACCGTAAATGTTATGTTTGCTACATCTTTACTGTAGTAAACATAGCTTCCTGGTGTTGTATTTGATATGTTTGCTACATGAAGCTTTCTGAAGCTCAGACTATCTTGGCAGCGTATTCCTATCTGCAACATGGTTTGGTTACCTCTGCCCAAGCGGCAAGGGAGGAGATTGATACCACGACGATGACACGATTGGCGCAGGGGGATTACATACGTCGTATCCGTCGAGGTGTGTACATCCTTTCTAGTGTGGCGGAAGATTCACTGACGGAGATCCGGGCGGCATGGTTGTCGACCAGGCCGGGGATTCTCGCTGAGGAACGTCTCCATGCAGAAAACCCGATCGTTGTCTCCCATGTCTCGGCTGCCAGCGTGCTTGAATTGGGTGATATCACCCCGGCAACGCATACTTTTACGTCCTCGAAACGGAAGCAATCATCCGCGACTGACATGTCTCATCGCACTGCTGATCTTCAGGATGAGGACTGGATGATAGTTCGTGGCCTTCCAGTGACGACCGTGGCGCGTACGATCCGCGACCTGGCGAAAGATAGCCTTGATGGGGACCAGCTTTACCACGTAATTGCGGACGGAATTCACGAACGGCGTCTTAGCCCCTCGGAGGTTGCGCGGGTAGTTGATCCCTATGCTGGTTCCTACGGCAGTAGCTCGGGCGATGAGATGGTGGCGGAATCTTTGCGACGCTTCCCTGAGCATGACAGCGCAACAGAAGCTAGGGCCTACAGTAGGAAATCGACCCCTGATGGTTGGGCCAACATGATGGAGGACGTTGGAGAAGCAGTAGCGTCAGCACTGATGCGCCAACTGTCGGATGAGTTGTTATCGAGAAAGCATACGACCCCTGGGCAGGAAGCGACGTTGATGCAGGGCGCGTCGCAGCAAACCCTCCGTTCGAAAGACTGGAAACTAGATCACGCCACGTTGGAAGCGATCCAGGCTCCAGTGAATGCTTTGTTTAAGAAACATCACCCTGCGTCAGACTCTGCTGATGGTGGTGAATC
>NZ_JBSZCG010000165.1:0-628 GCF_054166365.1 Corynebacterium sp. UMB8791
GGTTGTTGGAAGGGGGCGTCGCGAAGCTGACGTTGTTGGGGGACGTGGACGCGATCACGGCGAAGGCGCAGGAGCTGGCGCTGGACGTGTCGGCGGCGACGCTGCTGGACCACCGCACCTCCGACCTGGTCGAGGAGTTTGCGCAGACCTTCGCAGAGCTGCGCAAGTCCAAGGGCGTGACCCTGGAGCAAGCCCGCAAAGCGATGCAGGACGTGTCCTACTTCGCCACGATGCTGGTGTACAGCGGACGCGCGGATGGCATGGTTTCGGGCGCGGTGCACACCACGGCGGAGACGATTAAGCCGGCGTTCCAGATCATCAAGACGCGCCCAGAGGCATCGGTGGTGTCCTCGATCTTCCTGATGGTGATGCAGGGCCGACTGTGGGCGTTCGGCGACTGTGCTGTGAACCCGAACCCGTCCGCGCAGCAGCTTGGAGAAATCGCTGTGAGCTCGGCGTTGACCGCCGCTCAATTCGGTATCGACCCGAAGGTTGCGGTGCTCTCGTACGCCACGGGCAGCTCCGGCGCGGGGCCCGACGTGGAGCGCGCAGTCGAGGCCGTCGCCGCCGCCCGCGCTATTGATGCGGACTTAATTATTGACGGCCCCCTCCAGTTCGACGCTGCGTG
>NZ_JBSZCG010000166.1:0-624 GCF_054166365.1 Corynebacterium sp. UMB8791
ATGTTTGAAGAAATCTTTGCCGCACACCCTGATGTCGACACGGTGCACTCCGATAACGGGGCAGCGATGACCAGTCGCAGCCTTGGCAGACTTTTTGATGCCCACCAGGTCAAACGCTCCTTCAGCAGGCCGTCGATTAGTAACGATAATCCGCATATGGAGTCGTTGTTTCACACCATGAAAGGTATGGCCTACTACCCGAGGGCTTTTGCCAGCATTAAACATGCAGCGGCCTGGGTTGATGAGTTTACAACGTTGTATAACCACCGGCCCCACAGTGGGATTAATGGGTACACACCGCAAAGCGTGCTAGACGGCACGTGGCAAAAGCTGGAGGCTAACCGGCGAAGTGCCGTCGAGCAAGCCCTTGCTGATGGGGTAATTACCGCGCGACCGAAAACACCGATTGGGTTGCCTGAGAAAGTCACGATTATCCGCACGACAAGTAAAACGGCGCCGACGCCGCGTGCATTGATGATGCATTGTTAACCATGAATCTGGCCCACAACCACTTGACACAGAGCGAACCAGTACTACGCCTGCCATACCGCAATCGATCTGTATTCCCGTGCTGTTGTCGGCGCAGTTGTTGCCCACCACGAAGATTCCCGCGTGGCACGACAT
>NZ_JBSZCG010000167.1:0-576 GCF_054166365.1 Corynebacterium sp. UMB8791
GGGTTAAGCGACAAAATGTGTGCTTTTTGCATATGGATTCCCGGCCCTGCCTGGGCCTACGGCGGGAAAGTGCTCGTTGAATCGGGATTCCCGACCGTAGACTGGAAGGTCCACCACTTCAGGCGTCGGATGTGCTAAAGGGGCAGACTGTTGAACCAGCCTGCAGCCAACTCAGCACGGAAAAGAAAACACAACAGGCCCATGGCCGGTCATGCGGACTCACCACCGCAACAATGGACGCCACCAGCGAGCAATCATGGACGGTGGTACTTCCTGCAGGTCCAGCACCACGATGCCCCTCTGGCGTTCGCAGCCGAGCAAGACTTTGGGCGCGCAGACTTTACACACGCCCGCCAGTTGCATGTGTGAGCGGTATCAAGCCAACTCACCCGACGACCGACCGCAAGTCTGCGACACCGACTTCAACCCCTCCTGGGACATCCGACATGGCTGGGTAGTACGGCCATAACCCCAGCACAACACCCACGGCCCATTCATCCCGAGCCCCGAAAAAGCACACATATTGTCGCTTAAGTCGACACGCCGAGAAAAGCACACATTTTGTCGCTTAACCCG